>CALLVC010000056.1 GCA_938010785.1 uncultured Saprospiraceae bacterium | reverse complement strand
CATCCTAGACAAATCACCAACATCTATTTAGATACCAGCCAATATCAATTTTACAAAGACAATGAAGTCGGTATTGCTAATCGAAAGAAAGTAAGAGTCAGATGGTATGGCAATGTATTGGGGCGAGTTCAAAATCCCAAGCTAGAATATAAATTAAAAGTAGGTTTAGCAGGAAATAAAAGGATTTATACCTTACCTGATTTTGAGGTGGAAAAAGGATTTACTGGCCAAAAACTACAAACATTTTTTGATGGGGCAAATTTACCAGCCGAAGTCCGAAGTGAATTGAGACAACTCCATCCAACCCTATTGAATACCTACCAAAGAAGTTATTACCAATCTGCTGATAAACAGTTTAGATTGACCCTCGATGAAGAGTTGACCTATTATCAAATAAATTTTGGTTCGAATCAATTTTTAAGGAAAGCTAAAGAACGGTTAGGTTTGGTAGTAGAATTAAAATATGCCCCTGACCAAGAAAAATTAGCGAGCCGAGTAGCGACGGAACTGCCTTATCGTTTGGATAAGAAGTCGAAGTATGTGACGGGGGTTGAGTTTTTTAAAAAGTAATATGATTGCTTTGCATTTTGCTAGTGCCTACCCAGAAGTGGTGAAAGATTTTAGATTTAAAGATGAGGCAGCAGCAGAAAAGGCTATTGAAAAGGAGCTGAAATTGTTGAAGAAACAGCAAAAGGCGAAAAAGAAATTAGCTGCTGCTCAAAAAAACAGCCAGCCCGAAATTGCCTTTAAAACCGATTGTCGCAAAAGAGGGGAACCGACCTTATACGGATGCTGACTTGGTATAATAGCCTACTCGTTTTCAGTTAAAATATACGGCAAATTAGATAGGATTCAACGCGGATTTTACGGATTGAACGGTTTCTTTGCTAGATAGGCTCTAGGTCGAGTACTTTTATGGCGGCTGACCTAGTGTACATTTTATGCCGCAACCATTTTATTTGTAAAAAGCCATGTAGAATATTCTCTAGTGAGTCGCCTAAGTTTTACGACTTCCCTTAAATAAATATTCCAAATCCACACAATTCCCATCAATTGGTCATAAGTTTGCAGCCGTACTACAAGCCGCTCTATCGTTCCCTATTTTGAGTAGGGAAAGGAAAGTCCGGACAACGTAGAGCACCACGCCATCTAACGGATGGGGTCTCCATTTCGGTGGAGAAACAGATAGTGTCGCAGAAAATAACCGCTTTTTCAGTCGGCAGTATTATAGTTGGCAGTAGGCAGTACTGCATACTGAAAACTGCTAACTGCATACTGGAAAGGTAAGGGTGAAAACGTGCGGTAAGAGCGCACGACGCTTCTAGGTAACTAGAGGGGTGGACAAACCTCGTGGGTTGAAATGCCATGTATACCTCGACTCTTAAGGAATTAAGTTGCTCGCTTAATTAGCTGCGTCTTTCGGGATTCAGCTTGTCGGGGAGGGTAGGCAGCTAGAGGTAATTCGTGAGGATTACCCCAGATAAATGATGGAGGTTTCCTTCGGGGAATACAGAATCCGGCTTATAGGCTTGTAGTATTTTTATTCTGTGAGACTGAATTCTCTCCACATCTGCAAATCAGGTGCACTAACTTTAATCAAGACAGGTTCTTTTTTTACAGGATGAATAAATCCAAGACTATGGCAATGTAAATAAATAGAGGCATCGTCATTTGGAAATTCTGCCCCATATTTCAAATCCCCTTTTATGATACAATCCATTTTAGCCAATTGGACTCTAATTTGGTGAGAGCGACCAGTTTCAGGATGAACCTCTAAAACAGTATGGTCTCCTAAAACGCCAATCGTTTTGTAGGTAAGTCTAGATTTTTTAGCCTTCTTATTTCGATTACTTCGTTTGTCGAAGGCTTTTGTTTTATTTCTAGTGGTATCTTTTAATAAATAATGGACGAGTTCTCCTTCCAATTCAGGTGGGCGATTTTTAACGATGGCCCAATAGGTTTTATCAATTTTTCTATCCCGAAAAAGCTCATTCATTCTAGTCAATGCCTTGCTAGTTCGAGCAAAGATAACCACCCCACTAACGGGACGGTCAAGTCGATGAATAATCCCCAGAAAAACATCCCCAGGCTTATTATATCGGTCTTTGATATATCTTTTGACCCAATCGCCGAGAGTTCTATCTCCCGTTGCATCTCCTTGCACCAATAGGCCAGCTGGTTTATAAACCGCAATTAAATGATTGTCTTCGTATAGCACATGTATATTCATGGGCGCAAAAATACGGTTTTTTTTAGTTGTGAATGGTAAGTGGTAAGTGGTGAATTTTGCAGTCGTAGCTTGGAGAGTAGCAGATTGTTTATTAAGGGATTTCGCAAAAAATAAACTACGCAGCCTAAGAAGTTGTTACAGAGTCGGTGAGATTGGTGAGGAAAATACCCATTTGCGCAGCGGTGGTATCACTTGCTAAGCGTTCGGTTGCACCAGCGACAATTTTTTTACCAAGACTATCCAAAACTACTTTACGGTTTTGGTCACTTAAGCCACGGTTCAAAGCTTTCTTTAAGCCATTACAACTAGTCATTGCCCAAGCTGCCGCAAGGAGCGCGATAAAGATTCGTATTCTCATAGTATAGTATTATTAAACTTTCTCTAATTGAAGGTAGGAAAAATTAAGGGGAAAGCAAATTTTGGAAAGATTTTGTTTAAAGTGCGGACAACTGGTAGAAAAGCCTTCAGGCTTTCCTGTCCACGACCTTTAGGTCGGTTTTGACTAGCTTAAGGCCTGAAGGCCTTTGACGGGAAAGCCTGAAGACTTTGCTACCGACAATCAATGAAATTATTTAATAGCTCTGGTCATCTCCCGTTTACCAGGAGGCCCTTTCAAAGCTTCAATTTCAAAACCAACTGCTTTCAATGTTCTTTTAACCACTCCTTTAGCACAATAAGTGACTAATACGCCATCTTTTTTCAATGCTTGATACATTTTTTCTAAGAGGTCGGCTTCCCATAATTCTGGTTGGGCGTTGGGTGCAAAGGCATCAAAATAAATAATGTCAAATTGGTTGACAAAATGGATAGTTTCGAACTTGATTTGTTTTTTGGTAAATTGAAAGTGGTCGGTTAATTGGACGGGTGTTGCCCAATCAGCACGATGCATTTCCAAAAAAGTAGTTTGGAAATTTTCCGTTTTTAATAAAGTAGAATAATTTAAATCAGTAGCTTGTTGGTAGGAAATTGGAAAGGCTTCTATGCCTGTATAGTTGATAGCTAAACTGCTTTTTTCGGCTTCCAAGAGAGTCATATAAGCATTCAATCCTGTACCAAAACCAATGTCTAAAACACTAAGCGCTGTATGGGAAACAGCTTTGAATTTCAGCGCAGCATCAATAAAAACATGCTGTGTTTCCTGAATAGCCCCATGTTTAGAATGGTAAGCAACACCAAATTGCGCAGACAAAATAGAGTGAGAACCGTCTTGGGTTTCGAAGAGTTGATTGGGCATGAATTAGAGAATAGAAAGATTTATTTAAGAATACTGCTTGCCAAGTACCCGACATCTACTTGATGCATACAAATGTACTATAGTGCCGTAGGTACTAAAACAGGGGTAACTATTAGGCTATAATCCTTACTTCTCCTCGTGCCGTAGGTACGCAACATTGGTTTGAACGCCATGTTAGCTAAGGCACTTTCTTGAAGATATCGGTACATTTGTGTACATCAAGTAGATACTCAGTATCCAGCAACTACGCAGCTTGCAAATTACTCCGAATACCTTCCACCGAAATATCCAAATGAGAAGTATCAAAAGTACACATACCATCTTGAATTAAAAGCACTTGCGGAGATTGATGAGTGACCCCAAAAACTTCAGCAATAGCATTAGAAACGCTTCGGTAGCTTAATAAATCGAGGTAATAAGCGGCTATTTCTCCATCTGCAAAATCCCATTTCCCTTCTACTCGATGTCTTGCCATAGAGCTAATAGGACAAGTGGTACTATGTTTAAAAATCAGGCAAGGGACTGATTTAGATTTTTCTATAATTTGATTTAATTGCGATTCTTTAGTTAATGCAGTCCAATTCATTAGTAGATTGATTATTTTTATTAATAATGAGTCTTAGAAATGGTGATAAAATAAATTTACATTCTGTCTCGCTGCCTGCGGCAGCTCGACAGGGGGATTTTAGGGGAGAGAAATTTTGATTTTCCAGCGGAAAATCAAAATTTCTCTCCCCTAAAATCCCCTTTGCGAGTCGGCGAAGCCGACGAGCAAGAATGTAAGTTTATTAAATCATCGTTCCTTAAATTAAAAAACCACTGCAAAGGTGCAATGGTTTTTTAAGAGTTGTATAGAATTAATGTCAGAACATTAAATACATTTATTTAACAACACTTGAAGTTGATTGGTTCATTGAAAAATCACTTGGACATCCAATTCCTTTATTACAAGATTGACTAGCAAATGCAAAAGCTACTAATATGACTAAAGGAAGAATCTTTTTGACTAATTTCATCGCTACTTTATATTTTTTTGATTGAATAATATGGGAAAACAATTTTTAGTTGTTCGTAAAGAGAACGTTCTAAAAACAAATATTGGTACAAATTTACTAGAAATATTTATGATTCGCTTATTTTTGGCGGAAATACAGGTGGGAAGGCAGATGGGCAGATGGGCAGAAAGGCAGAAAGGCGAGGTTATCGTCAAAGCCTCTCCGCCCTTCCGCCTCTCCGCCTCTCCGCCTTCAAACCCACAACATGAAAGTACATTTAATAGCGACAGGCGGTGCAGTAATGCATAATTTGGCAATAGCCTTACATCTTTTAGGGAACGAAGTCACAGGGTCAGATGATGAAATTTACAATCCTGCTAGAGACCGACTGGATAAACATGGTTTATTACCAGAGAAGATGGGCTGGGATGCGAACCGAATCACCACAGATTTAGATTGCATCATTTTAGGAATGCACGCGCGGATTAATAATCCAGAGTTAAAACGGGCGCAAGAACTAAAGATTCCCATCTATTCTTTCCCAGAATTTATTTACGAGCAGAGCAAAAAGAAAAAAAGAATAGTCGTCGCAGGAAGTCATGGAAAAACCACTACGACATCGATGATAATGCATGTGTTGAAGGAATGCAAAATGGCATTTGATTATCTAGTAGGGGCACAATTAGAAGGTTTTGAGACGATGGTTCAGATTACGGATGCACCAGTCATTGTTTTGGAAGGAGACGAGTATCTGTCCTCTCCAATTGACCGAAGACCAAAGATTTTGCACTATCAACCACATGTGACAATTATCACGGGCATTGCTTGGGACCACATCAATGTTTTTCCGACCTTCGAGGGCTATGTTGGCGAGTTTCAAAAATATGTAGACACCATGCCAGATGGAGGAGAATTGTATTATTATGGCAATGATGAGCATCTGCCCAAGATTGCAGAAAATACAACTGCTAAAATAAAAAGCCTTGGTTATCAGGGATTTGACTTTGAAGTTAAAAATGGAAAAACTATTTTAATCAAAGAAGACGGCGGACAAGTTCCCTTACAAATTTTTGGTCAGCACAATCTGGAAAATCTAAAAGCCGCTTATTATGCTTGTAAAGCAGCGGGGGTGACAGAGGCCCAGTTTTTCAAAGCCATCCAAACGTTTAAAGGAGCAGCAAAGCGTTTGCAGTTGATTAAAAAGACAAAAGAATCGGTGGCTTATCGAGACTTTGCGCATGCACCGAGTAAAGTAAAAGCGACCGTTGAGGCCTTCAAAAATCAATATCCTAAGCGAAAATTAGTAGCTTGTGTAGAATTACATACTTTCAGTAGTTTGAATAAGGCATTTTTACCCCAATACAAAGGAGCTGTAGAGGCTGCGGATTTTGCGTATATTTTCTTCAGTGAACATACTTTGAAGATGAAGAAATTACCGCCCATTACCAAAGCAGATATTCAAGCCAATTTTGGACACAAACGGTTAAAAGTATTTAATCATCGAGGGGAATT
>CALLVC010000055.1 GCA_938010785.1 uncultured Saprospiraceae bacterium | reverse complement strand
TATGGATTGGTACCCAAGAAGGCTTAAGTCTATACGATGGATTGGCAAAGGATACTAAAAGCATCACCTTTAAAAATTTCACCACAAAAAATGGCTTATCTGATAATGACATTAACTCGATTATAGAAGATAAAAATGGGCAATATTGGATTGGTACAAGGGGTGCTGCTTGTGTTTATGATGGAAAAACATTTAGTAAATTCTTCAATACCGCAGAATTTACTAAAACGGCAGGCAGACCATTTGTCAACGTACGTAGTGTCATAGAGGATAAAGCTGGCAATATTTGGTTGGGTGGTAATGATGGCCTATGGAGGTATGACGGCAATGCTTTCACCAACTTCAATAAAAATTTCGTCGGCTATATCTATGAAGATAAAGCAGGTAATATTTGGACCAACTCCGCCAGCGATAGTCCTCAAATTTGGATATTATCTAGATATGACAAAAGACCTTTAGCCTACGAACAACCTGTTGCCACAAAGATTAAAGCAGCATCAGATATGTATTTTGGCATTATGGAAGATACCTCTGGTCATATTTGGTGGGGTTCTCTAAATGGTATTAACCGCTTTGATGGCACCAACTTTACTAACTTCCAGCAATAAAGTTGACAGAATTAAACCATTAACATTAAAGTTGGTAAAAAGGTCTATATTACTATTTTGGAGACATCCAAAACCAAAAGTCAGTTGGTTACTAAACACCATTTTTCAGCAGATGCAGACTTACACAATCAAAAAATTAAATTGGATGCTTTAGGCTGATACTTGACTAATAAATGGTACATTCATCAATTAAATAAAAAAATTTACCCCTAATCTAAAAAACAAAAGGCAGCCTGTAAACAGACCGCCTTTCATTTTAAATGTTTGAAAACCATTCTTAAGCAACTGCCGCAGCAGCAACATCAAAACGGTCAGCGTTCATTACTTTGTTCCAAGCAGCAACAAAATCCTTTACAAATCGCTCTTCTCCATCCGCACAACCATACACCTCAGCGATAGCACGAAGCTCAGTGTTCGAACCAAAGATTAAGTCAACTCTAGTACCGGTCCACTTTACTTCACCCGTTTTACGATTACGTCCTTCAAAAACGCTATCATCACTGGAAGTTGCAGCCCACGTAGTACTCATATCTAATAAATTGACGAAAAAATCATTCGTCAAAGCACCAGGTCTATCAGTAAATACCCCATGTTTAGAGCCATCTTGGTTTAAACTAAGTGCTCGCATACCACCAACTAAAGCAGTCATTTCTGGAGCAGTTAATCCTAATAATTGCGCTTTATCTACTAATAACTCTTCCGCAGAATTGGTCGAATTTCCTTTGGAATAATTTCTAAATCCATCAGCCATTGGTTCCAATACAGCAAAAGAATCGACGTCTGTTTGAGCTTGAGACGAGTCAGTACGTCCTGCGGCAAATGGTACAGAAATATCATGTCCCGCATTTTTAATTGCCTGCTCGATAGCTGTGTTTCCACCTAAAACAATTAAATCAGCAATTGATACTTGCTTGTTTGAAGCACTATTAAATTCTTTTTGTATACCTTCTAAAGTAGCTAAAACAGTTGCTAATTGAGCTGGCTTATTGACTGCCCAATCCTTTTGTGGAGCTAAACGAATACGTCCACCATTTGCACCGCCACGCTTATCCGAACCACGGAACGTACTAGCAGAAGACCATGCAGTATAAGCTAAATGAGAACCTCTTAAGCCTGATGCAGCAATCATTCGCTTCAACTTAGCTACATCTTCTGCATTGATAGTTTCAGTTGTAGCTGCTGGTACTGGGTCTTGCCAAATTAACTCTTCTGCTGGTACTTCAGACCCTAAATATAAAGCCTTAGGTCCCATATCTCTGTGCGTCAACTTAAACCAAGCACGAGCAAATGCATCTTCAAATGCTTTTGGGTCCGCATGAAACTTCTTAGAAATAGCCAAATAAGCTGGGTCTTTTTTAAGTGCCATATCCGCAGTCGTCATCATCAATGCCTGTGTTCCAGAAGCGTCGCCAGCTTTTGGTGCCATCTTCGCATTAGATGCCGCAGTTGGTGTCCATTGGTGAGCACCTGCTGGACTCTTCGTTAATTCCCATTCGTAGTTTAATAAAACATCAAAATAAGAGTGGTCCCAAGTAGTAGGTGTAGGTGTCCACGCTCCTTCTATTCCACTCGTAATCGTATCATCTAAAACACCTGTTCCAAATGAGTTTTTCCACCCCGTACTCATTTCTTCAATCGTTGCACCAGCTGGTTCAGCCGCTACATATTTTTCTGGATCAGCTGCTCCGTGTGCCTTACCGAAGGTGTGTCCACCTGCAACTAATGCTACGGTTTCTTCATCATTCATTGCCATACGGCCGAAAGTTTCTCTGATATCTTTAGCCGAGCCAATTGGGTCTGGTACAGCGTTAGGTCCTTCAGGATTCACATAAATTAATCCCATATGTGCAGCACCAAGTTGTCCTTCTAAAGTTCCTTCAGCGTATCGCTCTTTGTTACCCATCCACTCTTGCTCAGAACCCCAATAAATATCTTTTTCTGGTTCCCAAACATCAGCACGTCCACCTCCGAAACCAAAAGTTTCAAAGCCCATAGATTCTAAGGCTACGTTTCCTGCCAAAATCATTAAATCCGCCCAAGATAATTTCTTACCATATTTTTGCTTGACTGGCCAAAGTAATAATCTAGCTTTGTCCAAGTTTCCGTTATCAGGCCAACTGTTCAATGGGGCAAAACGTTGCGTTCCAGAACCTGCTCCTCCACGTCCATCCGCAATACGATACGTACCTGCACTGTGCCAAGCCATTCGAATAAAGAATGGTCCATAATGACCATAATCAGCAGGCCACCAGTCTTGAGAATCGGTCATTACTTTTGTCAAATCTTCTTTCACAGCTTTTAAATCCAATTTTTTGAATTCAGCAGCATAGTCAAAATCTTCGCCCATTGGGTTAGAAAGATTAGAATTTTGACGTAAAATATCTAAGTTCAAAGAATTTGGCCACCAATCGCGGTTAGAAGTACCACCACCAGCACTTTCTTTGAATTCGCCACTCATAAATGGGCATTTACTTGCGTCGTTATCGCCTAATGTGTGCATAATTTTCTTTATTTTGTTAAAATACGTTTAATTTGTGGACAAATATAAGGCTATTTTATTGATAGTTTTTATCGAATTAAATGATTTAAATATAGATAAAATCTATTAAGTAAATTTCTTGTTAATAATTGATGTAGATGGGCCAAAATCAACCTAATCCGCATTTAAAAAACCTATTTTCAATAGATTATACATATTGATTATTTTTAAAATAAATTATGAAAAATTTATTATCAAAATACTTCTTGCTCATTATTATAAGTGCTGTACTTTTGGCTTGTAATCAAGAAAAAATAGCCGCTGAACTCATTATTACCAATGCCAATATTTGGACAGGTAATGAAAAGCAGCCTACTGCCCAAGCAATAGCTATTCATGCCGATACCATCATGGGCATTGGTACCTTAGAAGAAATAGAAACTTATAAAAATGCTAGTACTAAAGTAGTGGATGCTCAGGGCAGATTTATAACGCCTGGTTTTATAGATAGTCATGTGCATTTATTAACAGGTGGTCGAAGCTTGCTAAGTGTAGAACTGCGGGATGCAGCAACTCAAGAGGAGTTCACCAAAAGAATCACAGATTTTGCAAAAGACATTAAACCTAATGAGTGGATTTTAGAAGGCAATTGGGACCATACCCTTTGGGGTGGCGAATTACCACATAAAGATTGGGTCGATGAATACACCAAAGACAAACCCGTAGCTATTTATCGCTTAGATGGACATATGGTGTTTGCTAATTCTGCTGCCTTAAAATTTGCAGGAATAGATAAAAACACCCCTGAAGTAGCGGGAGGTAAAATTATTCGGGATGGCAATGGAGCACCAACTGGTATTCTAAAAAGCAATGCGATGAATCTTTTATTAGATAAAATTCCACCTATGACCGCTGCTCAAAAAGAAGCTTCTTTTAAAGCAGCTCAAGCCTATTTTTTATCGAATGGCGTTACCTCTGTTCATGATGTAGACAGTACGGAGAGTTATCAAACTGCTGAAAAATTTAAAAAAGCAAGGGATTTAGCCGTTCGAGTTTATACGATTAAACCGCTGTACAAATGGCAGCAATTAAAAGGCATTACCAATCAAAAAGATAAATGGGTCAAACAAGGGGGCGTAAAAGGTTTTGTCGATGGTTCTTTAGGTTCTCATACAGCTGCCTTCCACGACCATTACACCGACCAAGCTGGAGACAAAGGCTATTTTATTTTCGATACGGAAGATTTATATCAATGGATTTCAGCAGCCGATAAAGAAAATTTACAAATAACTACTCATGCCATAGGAGACAATGCCATTCATTCACTACTTAATATTTATGAACGGGTTATCGAGGAAAATGGCAAAAAGGATAGACGTTTCCGCATGGAACACGTCCAACATATTGCCCAAGCAGACATCAAACGCTTTTCCGAATTAGGGGTCATTGCAAGTATGCAGCCTTATCATGCCATTGATGA
>CALLVC010000054.1 GCA_938010785.1 uncultured Saprospiraceae bacterium | reverse complement strand
TATTGGTTGATTGGAAAATTAACGGGGTGTTTTTCATTGTACAAAAGCAAGGCATCGAATAGTCTATCCTCTGCCTTTACGGGGCCTAAACTTTTCAAAGCTTGTATGATATCTGGTTCTGCGGTTGTCCATGCCAATAAGTTTTGATAATTGAAATCCGCTTCTTCGCCCGTTGAAAAACGCAGCATTTTTTCTTTAATGATTGGTAATTTTCGCATGGCTTTTCCTGTTCTAAAAGGTTTACCGATTAAGGGATTATAAGCTTTGAAAGTCACTTCTTTTTCTACAATATCATCATAGGCATAGTAGCAAATATTTCCCCTTACTTCCATCGCTGCAAATATTTTTAAATTATGGGCGGGTAAATGAGTAGCTGCCTTGACATAAGGAATCCCACGAATCACTATGCCCCACATCTTCTCCAAATCTAATTTTTCATTCGTAGATTTTAAGGTGATGTATTCTACTTTAGCCTGTTTTGTTTTTTCATTAATGAAAAAATTACCTGCTATGTCAGCGGCTTTAATGTCAGGTGTATTTTTTTGAAAGGCTTCAAAAGTCAGGTACACGCCACTTTCAAAGCGGAATGCTTGTGTCAATTGAGTTTGGGCGGATAAGTAAAAAGGAAGAAAAAGGATAAGTAGACTTAGTTTGTTGTTTTTTCCACCCCCTAGCCCCCGCCAGCGGGGGAAAAGCATTGTACCCATAGAAAATATCTTGCTTAAAAAGTTAGTCTTATATATCATTTGTTAGCTGATTTACCATTCATCATTTACCATTTAAAACTACTTCGTCAATTCTTGGAACACATCTTCCACACTGTATTGTTCTTTTTTCATTTCTAAAAGCGTCAAATTATTTGCTACTGCAAAGTTAAAAACGGATGCTCTAATATCTTTATTCGCCTCAGAAATTATTTGCCATCGACCATTGCCGAGCGATTTGATGGTTTTGATTTGTTCGATTTTATTTAATTCTTTCTGTAAAATATTTTGTGCAAACTCAACGGTAATGACCGTCTCTCCCGTCACTTTTTGTTGGAGGGTTTCTATGGTATCGTTTGCCACCATCTCTCCTTTGTTGATGATAATAACTCGGTCACAAAGCGCCTGTACTTCTTGCATAATGTGCGTAGAGAAGATAACGGTTTTCTCTTGTCCCAATTCTTTAATCAAACTTCGGATTTCGATTAGTTGATTGGGGTCTAAACCAGAAGTAGGTTCATCCAAAATCAAAACTTCAGGGTCATGCAACATGGCTTGTGCCAATCCAACTCTCTGTCTATATCCTTTAGACAAAGAGCCGATGATTTTATTTTGCTCCCTTTGTAAACCTGTTCGCTCTATCATTTCAGCTACACGCTGCCGTTTATTTTTGACTTTGTGTAAACCAGCTACAAAGGATAAATATTCTTTGACATATAAATCTTTATAAACAGGATTGTGTTCAGGTAAATAACCAATTCTTGCACGTACGGCCAAGGGGTCTTTTGCCACATCGAACCCACAGACTTCTGCTGTACCTTCTGTTTGCGGAATAAAACAAGTGACAATTTTCATCGTCGTTGTTTTTCCAGCACCATTCGGTCCTAAAAAGCCTAACACTTCTCCTTTTTTTGCTTCAAAGCTAATATTATCGACCGCTTTTTGCTGACCGTAAATCTTAGTTAAATTTTGAACGATTACTGACATTCTTTTAAATACTAATCTGATTATAGAAAATTAGGGTGTATTTCAATTTGTCGCACTTAGTGCTTCCAGAACCTGCCCGCCTGCCTAGTCGGGCAGGTTCTGGAAGCACTTTCCAAGCTTTAACGACAAATTGAAATGCACCCGAAAATTAGTGCAATGCTGAAAACTTAACGTACTATAAGTCGCAAAATTATAAAAAGATAGGAGATTACAGTCGAATAAAGACAAAAAGGATTTTTATACAACATTTATTACCTTTGTACATAGCCATTTTTTAAACTAGAATTATAATAATTATGACTAACCACTATACCAAATTTTTAATCCTCTTCTTATTGGCGAGTTTTTCAACAGAAAGCTTTGCCCAAACGACTACTGCTAAAACGTGGCTAGATACCACAGTTTTAGAAACCTTCGAATACCGCTGCGTCGGACCAACGAGAGGCGGACGAGTCACCGCAGTAGCTGGTGTTAATGCCGAACCTGCGACTTATTACATGGGCGCAACAGGAGGAGGCGTTTGGAAAACAATTGACTATGGTATCAATTGGGAAAATATATCCGATGGCTATTTTGAGTCGCCCTCTATTGGAGCGATTACAGTAGACCAAAAAAATCCTAAGACGATTTATGTGGGTACGGGGTCGGATGGCTTGCGTAGTAATGTAATAGCTGGTCGGGGCGTTTATAAAACGGTAGACGGTGGCAAAAAATGGGAGTTTTTAGGGCTAAGACAAACAGGGCAAATTGGTGCGGTAGAAATACATCCTACCAATTCCAACATTGTTTTTGTTGCAGCCATAGGCCAAGCTTTTGCCCCTAATAAAGAGCGAGGATTATATAAATCTACGGATGGTGGCAAAACGTGGAAGCAGAGCCTTTTTATCAGCGATAAAATTGGGGTGGTAGACATGGAATTTGCGCCCGACAATCCAAATATCATTTACGCCGCAGCATGGAAAGCAGAGCGAAAACCTTGGACGATTATTAGTGGAGGGATGAAAGAAGGTGGTGTTTATAAATCCACGGATGGTGGCGAAAACTGGACAAAACTAGAAAGTGGTTTACCACAAGGATTAATTGGTAAAATAGATTTAACGGTTTCTGCTGCTGACCCAAGTCGTGTATATGCCTTGGTAGAAGCCCCCGAAGAAGAAAGTGAAGCTGGCAGAGGAGGACTTTATCGGTCAAATGATTATGGAGCTAGTTTCGAATTGGTGAGTTATAAAAAAGAACTATTAGACCGCCCTTTTTATTACTGTAATATCAAAGCAGACCCACAAAATGCAGATGTGTTATATTCGTCTGCTACACGATTTTTTAAATCTAAAGATGCTGGGAAAACGTGGAAAAGAATGCGAACTCCACATGGAGATAATCACGATATTTGGATTAATCCAAAAGATTCGATGAATTTTGTCCAAGCGAATGATGGTGGCGTTAATATTACTTTAAACGGTGGGAAAAGTTGGTCTAGCCAATTTAATCAACCGACGGCAGAATTATACCAAGTAGAAGTTGATGACCAAGTACCCTATTGGATTTATGCTGGTCAGCAAGACAATTATACCACGATAGCTTTACCAAGTTTACCGCCATATACCATTCAAGCAGGGTCAGAACATTTGATTTTAAATGTGGGTGGTTGTGAAACAGGACCAGCCGTTCCAAAGCCTGGCAATCCGAATATTGTCTATGCCAATTGTAAAGGTCGATTCGGCGTTTATAATAAAACGACGGGACAGGAAAAACGCTATTATGTAGGTGCAAGCAACATGTATGGACATAATCCAAAAGAATTAAAATATCGTTTTCAAAGAGTATCTCCTATTCATGTTTCACCACATAATCCAGATGTCGTTTACCACACTTCCCAATTTGTGCATAAAACGATGAATGATGGGGAGACTTGGGAAACAATTTCTCCCGATTTGACGGCCTTTGACCCTAAAACACAAGTGATTTCTGGGGCACCAATTACGAGAGATATTACAGGCGAAGAATTTCACAGCACCATTTATTCTATTCAAGAATCTAAGATTAAGGAAGGTTTAATTTGGGTCGGTGCGAATGATGGACCTGTTTATGTAACAAGAGATGGAGGCAAAGACGGATGGAAAAATGTAACACCTAAAAAAATGCCTTTTGGTGGTCGGATTGATTGTGTAGAACCTTCTGTACACGATGCAGGAAAGGCGTATTTTACTTCTTTGCGTTATCAGTTGGGCGATTGGACGCCCTATATTTACAAGACAACGGATTATGGAAAAAGCTGGCAATTAATCACCAAAGGCATTCCATCTGATTATCCCGTTAGAGTAGTGAGAGAGGACCCTGACAAAGCTGGATTGTTGTATGCAGGCACAGAATATGGTTTATTTATCTCTATGGATGATGGTCAAAATTGGCATTCCTTCCAAAATAATTTACCAGTAACGCCGATTAGTGATTTAAAAGTACATCAAAAGGATTTGGTTATTTCTACGATGGGTCGTTCTTTTTGGGTATTGGATGATTTATCTGTTTTGCACCAGTCTATGGATAAATTGGCTACTGCTACCACACATTTGTTTCCACCTAGAGATGAATATCGTTTACGTTATAGAGGCACCAGCAAAAATAGTATTCCTTATTATCCATCGAATGCAGTTAATATCAATTACTATTTAAAAACGGCTACGACGAGTCCTATCAGTTTGGATATTTTAGATAAGGAAGGCACTTTAATTCGGTCCTTTAGAAGTGTCGATGTGCCTAAAAAGGAGGTAGATAAAACAAGAAATATGTCTACTGAATTTTCTGCCAGAGGTACTACGCCTTTATTAAAAACAACCGCTGGACTGCATCAATTCCGTTGGGATATGCGACACGAAGGTGTTTGGGATAAAGCGCCAAAACGTAGTGGAAGAAATGGGCCCTTAGTGTCACCGGGAGAATATACCGCACGTTTCAAAGCCAATGGGCAAACATTCCATGAAACGTTCACGATTAAAATGGACCCAAAGGTCGCTGCAACGGGTATTTCTATCGCAGATTTAAAAGCGCAAGAAACCCTCAATCTAAAAGTTAGAGACCAACGAAGTTTGGCTAAACAAACCCTAAATAATTTACAAAAAAGTAAGGAGAAGTTGACTAAAATTGTCGTGACAGAACGTAGCAAAGTCCAACAAAAGCAGCTAGAGGAATTGGAAAGATTAGAAGGAATTTTTTCTACGGAAAAAGGACGTTATCAAAAACCAATGCTTTTATCCCAATTGAGTTATCTGAATTATATGATTGCAGGGGCAGACCAGAAACCTGGAGATGATGCGTACCAACGACTAAAAGAATTATCTAGTTTGCTGAAAAAACAAGTTGCGGCTTATCAAGCGGTGGCTAAGATGAAAGGCGGCAGTACAGACATGGATGAATAAATTATTGTTTTTCATCACATCCATACGGACACTGTAGTCACATAGTTTTTTCACATAGAGAACATAGTTTGAACTAAAACTATGTTCTCTATGTGTTTTTTACTATGTGGCTATGTGGTAAAAAAAACATCAACAACCTGTTTTCAATAAGAGACCCAAAATAGCCCTATCTTTGTCCCACATTTGAATTTTGTTTGTTTCTACTAATTAATTTTAGTAAAAGCTTTCCGAGTTGAGATAATACATTATCACTACACTGCACAAAGCTTATTTACTATGGGAAATGGATATTATGAAGTAGAGGCATCTACCCTTTTTTCCGAAAGCCTTATCTGGCAACTTAATCGAGATTACTATAAAGAAATAGGCATTGATGCATGGAGTAGCGGTATTGTGCCACACCATATGACTAGCAATGCGATGGTAGGCAAAACTTATGCTGAATTAATCTTAGCTTTTTTAAAAGATTTGGCGGCGAAAGGGCAGACAAAAGAAACAGTTTATATGCTTGAATTGGGGGCAGGACATGGGCGATTGGCTTTTCATATCCTTAAGCATTTAGAAAAGATTCAACCATTAATTACAGAGGACTTACCTCCATTTTGCTATGTCATTAGTGATATAATAGAAGAGAATCTGAATTTTTTCCAAACCCATACTCAGTTTCAATCTTATTTTGAAAAAGGCGTTTTGGAGGTTGCTTATTTTGATGCAGTGGCTACTAAAGAATTGTATTTACGGCATTCCAAAAAGACGGTTCTTCCGAATTCTCTCCATCAACCTATTTTAGCGCTTGCTAATTATTTTTTTGATTCTATTCCAAGTGATTTATTTTTAATTCAAAATAAAGGTATATCTGCATGTTCTGTTGAATTACAATCCCCCACAAATCCTGCGGAAATGGATGTCGCTACGTTAATTGATACAGTAGAGGTAAGTTTTCATAAAAAGCTACTAGACAAGCCATTTTATAAAGATGTATCATCCAATGATTTATTAGAAAGTTATAAAGAACTATTGGTAAATACACACTTGTTTTTTCCTAAAAAAAGTTTGGACTGTATAGCTAATCTACAAAACTTATCAACTAAGGGATTAATGGTGATAACGATGGATAAAGGCTATCATGAGGTGCATGATTTGGAGAAAAAAGGAGAACCAGATATTATCATTCACGGAAGTTTCTCCTTGTGGGTCAATTATCATGCTTTAGGAGCGTTTTGTGAAAAACAAGGAGGTAAAGTTTTATTTCCTGCATTCTCTTCGTTTTATTTGGAAATGGGCTGTTTGATGTTTTTACCCGATGCAGAGAAGTATGAAGAGACCAATGCTGCTTATCAACGCTGTGTGAATGACTTTGGTCCAGATGATTTTAATAGTATTAAAAAATTAACCTATCAAAATATTGCTCGACTAACAATAGTTGAATTGATTGCCTTTTTACGCTTGAGTGCTTATGACTCTGGATTGTTTCATACCCTTTTACCTCGATTAAAACAAGTAGTCAAACGAATTACTTTTAATGAAAGAAGACGTTTTGCTCAAACGATGCATCAGACCTGGGAGATGTATTTTAATATTGATGAACCCTTTGATTTAGCCTATGAAATGGGCGGTATTTTTTATGACCTAGGTTTTTATAAAGAGGCGCTTACCTATTTTAAATATTCTACCACGAAATACGGCGAAAAGGCAGACATTTACTATAATCGAATTTTGTGTCATTATCAATTGAGAGAAGATGCTTTATTTATGGCTACCCTAAAAGAAGCTAAAGTCGTTTTTCCTAATTTTGAAAAATTTACCCAGTTAGATAAATTGGATTTGGGGGCAGCTTAGTAATTCTATCAAGCACTTTCTTATAAAAATGAGCGAGTAGTACTAGGCTTATTTTGAACCACAAAAGATACAAAAGAACACAAAAGGCTTTCACAAAAGAAAATTTTAAATAAACTTTTGTGAAAGCCTTTTGTGAACTTTGTGCCCTTTTGTGGTTCAAAATATTTTATAAGGAAAAGTTTTAACGCTAAACAAGACTTTAAAAAACATACAGTTCACTCCAAGAAAACGATAGTCCACCCTTTTTAAGCTAGCAAAACCTTTCCTTTCCTTACATTTTTGTGGTGTATTAGAAATCACTTGATTGTTAAACTAAAATCACCCAAAAATGAGAAATCTAATTTTAATCATTCTCGCAAATTTTGTCTTAGGCGCTACGATGAGTTTTGCACAAACCACCCAAAATGTAAAAGGGACGGTACTCGACAACCAATCTGAAATCCCATTAATTGGAGCAACCATCGAACTATTAGGAACAAATAATGGAACGGTCACAGACGTAGACGGCTATTTTCGCTTGGAAAATGTGCCCGTTGGTCGGCAGTCTTTCCGAGTTAGTTATTTAGGCTATAATACGATTACTTTACCGAATATGGAAGTACGTGCAGGCAAGGAACTCCTTTTGGATATTACCCTAGAAGAGTCTATTGAAAAATTGACGGAGATTGTAGTGACCGCCGAAGTCGAAAAAGATAAAGCGCAAAATGAATTAGCTACCTTATCGGCTAGAACATTTGGGGTAGAAGAAGTGACTCGATATTCTGGTGGACGAAGCGATGTGGCTCGATTAGCTGCAAATTTTGCAGGCGTAAGTACGCCCGATGATAGTCGAAATGATATAGTAATTCGAGGGAATTCTCCCAGTGGTGTTTTATGGCGATTAGAAGGCGTACCAATTCCTAATCCGAATCACTTTTCTACTTTAGGGACAACGGGTGGACCTGTTTCTGCTTTGAATCCAAATTTATTAAAAAACTCTGATTTTATTACTTCTGCCTTTCCGTCTGAATATGGAAATGCACTTGCAGGTGTCTTCGATTTAGGTTTTAGAAGTGGTAATCGAGATGAACATGAGTTTATGTTTCAGATGGGTGCGGTAAGTGGGATTGAAGCCATGGCAGAAGGGCCACTTAATAAAGAAAAAGGGAGTTCTTATTTGATTGCAGGACGTTATGCTTTTACAGGCTTGGCAACTGCGGCAGGCATCGATATAGGCACGAATGCAGTGCCGAATTACCGAGATATAGCTTTCAAAATTGATTTTGGAAAAAGTAAATTAGGTAAGTTGACCTTGTTTGGTATTGGTGGGTCCAGCGACATAGATTTTTTGCACAATGAAGTAATCGAGGGAGATTTATTTGCTGCTGCGGACGAAGATGCTTATGCAACTTCTCAATTTGGGGTAGTTGGCTTAAAAAATAACTTATTGATTGATGATAGAACTTATGTGAGAACGATACTTTCTTTTTCTACTTCAGGTAATGTTTTTGACCAATATCGTTTTTTTAATATGGATACAGAGGCTGAAAAACGCATTAAATATTTTGAAACAGATAATATCCAAAATCGATTGTCTCTTTCTTCTTTTATTAATCGAAAATTTAATGCAAAGTGGACGATAAGAGCAGGATTTTTAATAGAACATTTCAGTAATAATTTAAGTGCCAACACGAGAGAAAATAGACCAGATAGAGACGAAGACGGCAACCCCGATTGGGCAACGGTTTATGATTTTAATGGAAGTGCTAATTTGGTGCAAGCTTATGCACAGACCCAATTCAAACCAAGTAAAAAATGGACCTTGAATGGTGGCTTACATTTCCAGTATTATGATTTGAACAAGCAAATTGTAGCAGAACCAAGAGCGGCGGTTAATTATCATTTAAATGAAAATCAAACCTTGAATATTGGTTATGGTTTGCACCACCAAACACAGCCGATTCCTATTCAATTATTAGAAGAAGAAGTTACGCTAGGTGTTTTTGAACAGACGAATAGAGATTTAGATTTTACACGTAGTCATCATTTTGTCTTGGGCTATGATGTGAAATTAGGCAATAATTGGAGAACTAAACTGGAGACTTATTATCAAGCGATTAACAATGTGCCTGTAGAGCGTTTTGCCAGTAGTTTTTCTATTTTAAATATAGGAGATGATTTCGGTTTTCCTGAGGATGTTTTTAATCTTGAAAATACGGGTACGGGGTCAAATAGAGGGATAGAATTAACCATCGAGCGATTTTTTAGCAAAGGTTTTTATAGTTTAATTACGACCTCTGTTTTTGATTCTAAATACAAGGGAAGTGATGGAATCGAAAGAAATACCGCTTTCAATAATGGTTATGTGTTGAATGTATTAGCGGGCAAAGAATTTAAGTTCAAACCAGAAAGTCGATACACTTTTACTTTTGATACGAAAGTAACAACTGCGGGAGGCCGATACTATACACCAGTAGATTTAGTGGCATCTAACCTAGCACAGACAGAGGTAGCACAAGACGAGTTGGCTTATTCTGAAAGATATGACCCTTATTTCCGTTTTGATGTAAAATTTGGTTTTAAAATGAATAGTAAAAAACGTCGAGTCTCTCACCAGTTTTTTATGGACATTCAGAATGTAACGAACCGAGAAAATATCTTTGCTAGACGTTATAATCGACAAACGAATCAAGTGAATACTGCTTATCAATTAGGCTTTTTCCCTGATTTTATGTATCGGATTCAATTCTAGAATTTAGGTTAATCATTTTAAGAGGGTAGAGAATTTGAATAAATTTTCTACCTTCATTTATAAATAGAAAAACAATGCGACGATTAGCAAAAATCCTTTATACCATCAATAGCATTACCTGTATCTTTATAGGCTTGCTGCATACGCATGCCCATTATACGAGCTTAGTTTCCGAGGAATTAGCGGAGGTGATGAATCATACAATTTTAGTTACCGGTACGAATGCGAATGTTTATAATCTCTGGCAAGGGATGAGTCTAATGATGGGGTTGTTATTGATTATTGTGGGACTATCTCATTTATTAATACTTAAGCAATTGGCAAAGGAAGATTTTCCGCCAATTGGTGGTTCCTTGATTCTGATTTTGATGCTCGTTTTTGTAATATATGCAGGATATTATTTCTTTGGAGGCTGGCAGGTTTATGGTGGAGCTATGGGGCTTTTGTTGCAAGGAACTTGTTTGATACTTTCTATAAGAGGAAAATAAAATAGTCTTTCTAAAACATTATAAACGAAAAATCATGACACCAACTTTGGTATTTTCAATCTGTAGCACGCTTGTACTTCCCCAATGGTTATTAATGATTATAGCCCCTAAATGGAAGTGGACGCAGAAATTAGTTGCTGCTCGAATTATTCCCTTTTTATTGGCGATTGTCTATGCCTATTATATACTGACTTCTTTTGGCAGTGCAGAAGGAGGTGGGTTTGGTTCGCTCCAAGAAGTAATGCAATTGTTTACATTGGAAGAAACGGTTTTAGCAGGATGGATTCATTATTTAGCTTTTGATTTATTGATAGGAGGGTGGGTATTAGTGACCGCACAGAAAAAAGGGATTCATCATGCTTTAGTCATTCCGTGCTTAATAGGTTGTTTTATGTTGGGCCCAGTTGGTTTTTTAGTTTTTTGGG
>CALLVC010000053.1 GCA_938010785.1 uncultured Saprospiraceae bacterium | reverse complement strand
CGGGGCGGGTTTGAACCGCCGACACCAGGATTTTCAGTCCTGTGCTCTACCAACTGAGCTACCGAACCAACCTACTATAAAAGTATTGCTTTTTAAAAGCGAACGCAAATTTATACGCTTTTTTAGTATTCTACAAGTTTTGACCAAGTTTTAAAAATAAAAAAATAAAACTCTCCTCAAAACCTATTGATTTTCAATCAATTACAAAAGAAATAAAATTTATTAATCAAATAAATCTTCGTACTCATTCCTTCCGCTACGGGTTTGTTTTGGCTTTTGTCTAACTGGCGGTGGAGGTAATTCCACCATCCCTTCATCTTCAGGTGTCACTTCTTCATATTCTGTGTATTCTCCTTGTGTTTTTTCTTCAAATTGTTGAGTCATTTCTTTCACCTTCTTCTTAAGCATCGCTTTTCCAAACAAAAATACACTAACGATTGGAAAACCAACTAAAGTAAGTAGCCCCAAACCAACACCTAACAAAACATTGCGACCCATTACATCTAAAATCCATTTACCATAATTCACGACTACTTTGTAATCAATAAATAAGGTGATAATTAAAAGAATGGGCGCGACATAATACAGTAGGCTAAAAACAAATCGAGCAACGGTGAATAATACAAATAATACTACGATGCCTATCAACAATGCAGGAATAATATTAAATCCACCCTTGGAAGAAGAACTATAATTGAATTGACTATTTGCCATTTATTTATTTTTAAAGTTTAAAACTTATATTTAAGTAATTAAACTCTAAATTAATGGATTTCGTTTAACTCTGAAAGAATAAATGGGTATTTTATCGACAAGAAATGTCTGGCAATCGATAATCAACTTTTAATTCATCATCCGCCCGTTATGAATAATTCCACCTCCGACTATATCATCTCCCTCATAAAAAACAGCTGATTGACCTGGTGCGACGCCTTTGACATTCGCAAAAAATTCAACTCCAATTTGCCCAGGTATCCCATTATTTTTCAAGGCACTTAAAGTTCCTTTATCTTTATATCTAATTTTGGTGACCACCTCTAATCCATCTGGAATCGTTTCATATTTCATCGGATTGACACCTCCTACGGTCATCCCATTTTTAATCAAATCTTCCATTTCTCCAAGTACTACGGTATTGGTTTCTGGTCGAATCTCTGTTACATACATTGGTTTTCCAAGTGCTATTTTTAAGCCTTTTCGTTGTCCAATGGTGTAAAACGGGTAACCATCATGCTCACCTAAAAATTCACCTTTGGTATTCAAAAATGCTCCGCCTTTAACTTTTTCTTCTAAGCCATCTACTCGACGCTTTAAAAAACCTCGATAGTCATTATCTGGTACAAAGCAGATTTCAAAACTTTCTGCTTTTTTAGATAATTCCTCGTAGCCCCAATCATAAGCCATTTGTCTAATTTCTGGCTTGGTATACCCACCTAATGGAAATTTACTACGATTTAAACAATCCTGATTCAATCCCCACAACACATACGATTGGTCCTTCTTATCATCCACTGCCTTGGAGACAAATTTACGGCCATCTTTCTCATTGATTATTCCATAATGTCCCGTTGCAATAAACTCACAATCCAAAGCGTCCGCTCTTTTTAATAAGGAGTTCCATTTGATATGTGTATTGCACAAAACACATGGATTAGGTGTTCGACCAGCCATATATTCATCTACAAAATTATCAATTACATAATCCCCAAAATCCTCACGGATATCGACAATAAAGTGATGAAATCCCATATTGACGGCTACTTGCCGAGCATCATTTATTGAATCTAAACTACAACACCCCGTCTCCTTCTTATTCCCTCCAGAATTGGCATAATCCCAAGTTTTCATGGTAATACCAATCACTTCATAACCTTGCTCATGCATCATCATGGCGGTGACTGTGCTATCAATTCCTCCACTCATGGCTACTAAAACTCTTCCTAACTTGCTCATTTTTTATTTGAGGTAATGAGGTATATAAGGTAATGAGGTAATGAGACCGCTTTAAGCGCAAAAACAAATTACAACACAACCAGTCCTCGTTTTCTAGATAAGATTACTGCAAAATTACAATAATTGCTAGTGAAAAGTTCAAATTAGTAAAGTATTATTTAACCTGAGCCTCCTTTGATTTAAAGCCCATTTTTTAAAAATTGAAAATTTTAAATTGTGTTTTAGCCTAGTATTTGGTAAATTTGGTTTAGGAAAGATTCACAAAGAAATAGTATTCACACACTAGCCACCTTGGGCAATTCGTTAATAGTGTGACCATTTTAAACGTATAAACAATTATAAATCATACTATTATGAGAAAACTACGGCATTTTTCTTTGCTATTTTTCCTGTCTTTTTGTTTTATTACCCTCCATGCCCAAGCGGAAGAATATGGCATGGCCTCCCAATATGGCGATGAATATAACGGGAGTGCTACTGCAAGTGATGAATCTTATGATAAAAATAAACTAACCGCTGGCCATAAAACATACCCTTTCGGCACCAAAGTCAGAGTGACCCGCTTAGACAATAAAAAATCAGTTGTTGTTAGAATTAACGATAGAGGCCCTTACTTTAAAGGCAGGGTCATTGATTTGTCTGGAAGAGCAGCTGCCTCTTTAGATATGAATCCTGATGACATATTAGAAGTAAAATTAGAAGTACTCGGGAAAAATGGTAAATCCACTTCTAAACCCAAAGTTGTTCAGAAACCTGTTGTACCTAAGGCTACGATTCCTGTAAAAAAACCAGAAGTCGCAAAAATTGCTAAACCTAAAACAACGGTTCCTCCCAAAAAGAAACCAACTCCTGCTGCTTCTGAACCTATTGTCATTACGCCTAAAGGAAAAGCGAAAGCGGTTGCCGTTAAACAAGAAACGGTTGAGGCAACACCAGAATTTGAATTAGTCACAGGCAACGGTTACAATGCATATGATTTATATAAAGTAGAATTAACCCGACCTGCAAAAAAAGGATATGGCGTGCAAATTGGCGTGTTTTCTGACTATGATAACACCATGAAAAAGGTGGCAGAATTACAAGGTAAATGGTTTAAAAATATCTTGATGAGTGTGGAAAAAGGAGAGGCTGGTAAGAAAAAATATAAAATCATTTTAGGCCCTTTTCCTGATATGGCTACTGCTACTAGCTATAAAAAACATGCAAAGAAGAATAAAAAAATTAGTGGTTTTGTGGTCAATTTAGAAGACATCAAAGCTGCGAAGAAATAGATACTGGATACTGGATACTGGTTGCTAGATACTAGCCAGTGTCCAGTATCACTTCAAAAATAAGATTCCTAGAAAAGTACCTATCATATAGCCTAATATTCCTATCAAAATTGCTGGAGTTACTAATTTTTTTAAGCTAAAGGTTTTTCACTCCCCTATCATTCCGAAAGCAGAGGCTGCTACTAGGATAGTAAATAGCGCAAAAGCATTATCTGAGGCTATCATGGTTTTCCGTTTTCTTTTATTGATTATTGGTTGAAATGGGCAACCAATAATTGCTTACAAATTAGAGGTCATCAGCAAATCTAAATCTGTAAATTTCAATCCAAATCGTTTGCTCAAATATTCATTGGTCAACGACCCCTTAAAGGTATAAACGCCATGTCGCAGTCCATGATGATTAAACAATAAATCTTCTATGCTCCCCGTATCTCCTGCTTTCAACAAAAGTGGTGTCATTATGTTACTGACTGCAATTGATGCCGTTCGAGCTACTTTAGACGCTATGTTTGGCACACAATAATGAATCACTCCATGTTTCGTAAAAGTAGGCTTCTCGTGACTCGTCACTTCAGAAGTCGCAAAACAACCTCCTTGGTCAATACTCACATCAATTATCACGGACCCTTGCTTCATTTCCGCCACTATATCTTCACTCACAATCACAGGCGAACGGCCCGCTGTGGAGTGCATCGCACCTATTGCTACATCTGCCGATAATAATTCTTTAGTTAGTTGATAATGATTAAGGGAAGAGGTATTCAATGGTCGGCCTACGACACTTTGAATCCGCATGAGTTTCGAGATATTATTATCAAAAATTCTAACCTCTGCTCCTAAGCCTAGCGCAACTCTGGTCGCTACTTCTGCTACTACCCCTGCTCCTAAAATCACTACTTTCGCTGGTGGTACGCCTGACACAGAACCTAATAAAGCGCCTTTTCCTCCACTCGTCGTCGTCATCAATTCCGCCGCAGTCATCATCGCATTAATTCCTGCAATTTCACTCATCGTTCGCACTATTGGAAAACTTCCAAATTCATCTTTGATATATTCCATTGCCAAGGCAATGACTCGCTTTTTTAATAACTTCTCAACGTATTCTGCATTAAGAATAGGGATTTGCAAGGGAGAAATTAACACCTGCCCTGGATGCATCAGGTCTATCTCGTCTAAGGTAGGAGGCGCTACTTTGATTAAAATATCACTCTTAAAGACTCTTTCTTTACTGTAGGCAATTTCTGCGCCTGCTTCTGAAAACCGATGGTCAATATAATTGGTCTTCAAACCAGCCCCTGCTTCTATCAACACATTATGTCCTGCTGCTACTAATCCTGCTATAGACGCAGGCACTAAAGCTACTCTGTTTTCTTGCAGTCGCGTCTCAGCGGGAATACCGATGGTTAATTTGTTCTTCTTTTTGACCACTTCCAACATTTCTGTCTGGGTCTGATATTGCTGATTAATCAGACTCTCAGGAATCGGTATTTTCTTCTTTTTGTCACTCATTCAAATTATCGTTAATCTTTCAATAAATTTTGAACTGCAATTTTACTGAATTCAATGATTATTAATGCAAAGAATTCTGTAAGGAATGGTGAAATAATAAACTTACATTCTTCTACTTGTTCTTTTTCCTTTCTACAGCGTTGAAAAGCCTCGCGATAGCTAGGCTATCCCTACGTTTTTCGCCTTGTATAAAGAAAAAATAACGGCGCATAAAAACGCAATTTATTAATTCATCATTCCTAAGCTTGTTTCTAAAATTATGTTAAAACATACAAGATACTTCATTTTATTCGTTTTTCCACGATAAACCTAGATTTACTAAGGGTTTTCTTAACTACACCTTATCCTTCTAATCGTATCTTCCACAATTTCAATATGTATTTCAAGCGTTTCCGTAGGTAAAATTGGTCCAATAATCTGTGCCCACTCTATAAAACAATAGCTATCATTGTACAAATACTCCTCTATTCCAATATCCAATGCCTCTTCGATTTGTTTCAATCTATATAAATCCATATGGAATAGATAAGCTACTTCGGCTGTCCCTTCTAATTGGTAAGTGTATTCATTCACTAGTGAATAGGTTGGACTAGTTACCGATTCTTCTACTTTTAGATAGGCACACAACGCTTTGATTAAAGTCGTTTTTCCTGCACCTAATTCTCCATAAAAACACCACTTTTTTCGATTACCGGCAAATGCTAATAATTTTTTGGCTGCTCCAGCTAATTCTCCTAAGTCTTTGATAATTATTTCCATAATGTTAATAAAACAATATAATTTCGAAAATAAAACGCAAAAATCGTTACAAAAAGCCTAAAAAGGAAGTTTCTGTTAGGAAAATCTAATTTATTCAAGCATCTTTGGAAAAAATTTACCGAAGTTATTGATTATCAACAGATTTTGACTAATTATAACTTCAATATTACCTTTTTAATATTTTCTTATTATGGAAACTGGAACTGTAAAGTTTTTCAATGACACCAAGGGTTTTGGATTTATCGAACCTGAATCTGGTGGAAAAGACCTTTTCGTACACGTGTCAGGATTAGTTGACGAAATTAACCAAGGCGACAAAGTTACTTTCGACGTGGAAGACGGAAGAAAAGGCCCAATGGCTGTAAACGTCAAGATTGCCTAATTATAAATAAGACAATCCTTTTTAGAAACCCCGATGGCTTCACTGACATCGGGGTTTCTTGTTTTTA
>CALLVC010000052.1 GCA_938010785.1 uncultured Saprospiraceae bacterium | reverse complement strand
GCGACTGCCTTAATCTTAGCATCACTTAATAAACCTTTAAACGGCGTCATAGTATTTCGACCGTTAGTGATAACATCAATCTTTTCTTCCATAGTTAAAGAAGATTCAGTTAGATTAAAAGCTCCACTTGCGCCCATGTCTCCATAAACGCCATGACAAGTAACACAATACTGCTTGTAAACTTTTTCTCCGTCTACTTTTTTCTTCTTAGGCGTCTTTTTTTTCGCTGGGCCATTCTCACTAGGAGTCTCTCCTCCACAAGCAAAAACAGCAAAAGCCAAAACGGAAATAAATGCTAAATATCTCATTTTTAGTAATTTAAATATTATAGTATTAATTTTTCATTCCTTATTTACTTCCACAAAAGAGAAGTCAATAAGCGTTAGGGTGTACGTTTAAGGAAGTCTAATTAATCTGGTTGAGCTGCGAATGTACGACAAACCGATTTCACAAGCACAAAATAGGTCTGACTTTTTTTAGAAGTTGATTGAATTTAACAATTAAGATTTACGAAGTAGCATAAACGGGTAAGTTTAGAAGAAAAGAATAAATTTTAAAAATCGAAGTCAAGTTATCGACTAAGATTAGAAGAATCCCGTCCAGAAAAGGCTGATTTTTCATGACTGGATTGTTGCTGAATTTTCTTTTCATTATAAGCAGCCGTCTCATCCATAATTTGCCATTGGACTAGCTTCTTTCCTCCTGAAGAAACAAAACTAAAAACATAATCATAGTAGCCAGGTAAAAAATTGTGTTTGGTTTCTATGCCTTCAAAAATAATATAAGGCTCCTCTTTCAATCGCTGTAACAATTCTTCAAAAATACTTTCTAAAAAAGGAAAATATGGTCGAATATTTTGACTTTGAAGTTGGTGAGTAACAAACAGACTATCGCAGCTATGCAAAAGTATGGCACTGCTATTAAGTAGTAATGTCTGCTTAATTTGGGTCATTTCTGGTTATAAATAAAATAAAAAAGAGTAAAATTTAGACATACGCTAAAATAAAAAGCATAAAAAAAACAACTAATTAGGCTATTAGTTCAAAAAGTCTGCTGCCAATCCTAAAAATAATTCATCTACATTTTCTCCTGTCTTGGCACTAGTAATAACATCAATCGACTCTTCCAGCTCACTTGAAATGGTGTCAATAGCACTAGCATTTACCATATCCGCCTTATTGGCAACAATTTTCAAAATCGAATCAGGTAAAATATCATTTAAAATCTTCATGTCCGTACTGATATTTTTATAAGTAGACGGGCGAGTTAAATCAAAAACATAAATAATAGCACTAGCACCTAAAAAATAGGACTTAGGAACTTTATCTTGTTTAATTTCGCCCGCAATATCCCATAGTAAAATGGACACTTCTTGTCCTTTCACTTCAACGGTTTTCTTATCTACCTTAACACCAATAGTAGTAATGTATTTTTCACTAAAAGTATTGGTAATAAATCGTCTAAAAAGGGAGGTTTTTCCGACACCAAAACTTCCTGTCAGAATGACTTTTCTGCTAATCATATAGATTTGTAAATTGTGTACAGTTAATCACCTTTAATGTGAAAACATTTCAAACACAGTAAATGTAATTTTTATTTCTCTCAGACTGCAAAGTATCATTTTTTGATAAAACTATCATTTAAAGCAGTAGAAATACTTTTGAATGTCTCTCCATCTGGTTCGGCTGGTAAAGATTTCAGGTATTCTGTTGCAAAATTCAATAGTTCGTTAGCCAAATCTTCTCGTTCAGAAGAAGACATCGTTCCACTAATAGCGATAGCAATATAGTAAGAATAAAAATTTTGTAGTAAAATTTTATACGTACCATATTCAATCATTTCAAGGTCTTCCCTTTCTCTTTTAAAGGCATCTTCGACAAAGGATTTAATTGCGGTTAACATTCCTGCAATCACATCTTGGTCAATTGTATTTTCTGTAGAAGCACTACCAAATAACAAGCCTGAATTACGCTGAATAACATAAATTTCTTCGACTTGAAAGTCTCTTAAATCATGGATAATTTGGTCGCTTGCTTTTATACCAAACAAAGAATTCTTCATTCGCCATAAAAAGCCTTTTCCAGACCCCGAGAAGGTTTTTTTAATACTCTCATCAATACCGTCTTTCACCATTTGGATTTGGTGATTCACATATTTTTTTATCATTTTACCCATTACGGGATAAATGACATCTAGAATTTCTTCTTGAGAGGCTTTGAGCTTTCGCTCAATCATTTTATCAACGGTAGCTTGAAATTCTTTAGGGAAATTTTCCTTAAAAAAATTCATTCTTTCTTCAATAATAGGGCTAACTTTTTCAGAAAAAAGCACAGGGTCGTCAATCGTCTTTTGTAGACGTTCAATCGTTACTCTATCATCTTTAAGTAAAATACTTTGAAGCTGATTTAGCAATTCTTTATCCGGCTTTGTTTGTGAAGTTGTCACCATTTTAAAGTTTAGATACTCGAGGAAAAATTACTGCAATAATCGCTTACTCATTTCCGCAAATAACTCTCCCATCTTGTTTCTATCATCTCCAGTAATTTTATCTACTTTATGGTTTAGGTCTTTTACATTACCCAACATCAATTGCTCCAACTTATCAAATCGTTGAGATATATCACTCTGCAGCTCACGCAAACGGGTTTCCGTTCGTTTTTCTAATGCATCAATTCTTTCATTTAAAGCTGCCTCTAATGCATTTTGGTTTTCTTGTACGCCTTCAAACCTGCCATCATATTCCTGCATTTGTTGGCCCATGAGAATATTTCGGATAGTTGTAATTTCTCCAAAATTCATCGAGGACTTTTGTTCTTTATCAGCCATAATTAACGAGTACTGGTAAAATAAACAGTAGTATCAAAAAACAAATATAGAAAAGTTAATTTTTTAAACTAAAAATTCCAAAGCGGGAACTTATTTAAAAAAAGTTGAATTTATCTTTTGAGTATACTTACCTTTATTTTTTAAGGTTATCTAATTTGATGATTTTTTAGTATTCATGTAAGATATAAATTATTGGCAATAATACCAATAATTTACAAATCTAAGTATTCTTAAAATATTGATAATGAAGCTTCTACTGTATACTGAAGCCTATTCGCCAAGAGTACAATATATCTGCCAACAGGTATTTGATTGTTGGCTAGGTTTATCTATTGATTGGACAAATAATGTAAAAACATATCAGTATTTCAAAGGCATTAAAATTAATTATGGGACAACTCCATTAATTAACAATGATTTTCTCATACCTAAAACTACCTTATTATTTGAAAAAGGTATAAAAAAACAGACACCTTCTACTGTAGTCTATAACAAAATTCCTGCCTTTTTTCCAAGCCAAGTTCCGAATGATGTATTCTCTTTTGATATATTGGCAACTATATTTTTCCATCTAAGTCGGTATGAAGAGTATTTACCTTTTACCCCAGACAATCATGGACGGTTTCCTGCTTCGGAAAGTTGGGCTTATCGAAATAATTGTCTACAAAAACCAATCGTTGATTTATTGATAAAAGAATTAAAAACACAGCTAAAAATACATTTTCCAGAAATCACTTTTAAACCACAGGCTTTTCAATTTTTGCCTACTTATGATATAGATATGGCTTGGGCTTATCAATATAAAGGTTGGAAAAGAAACCTAGGAGGATTTCTTTCAGATATCTTAAAAGGACAATTTAATTCGCTAAAAAATAGAGTTAAAACCAATTTAGCTATACAAAATGACCCTTTCCAAACCTTTGAATGGCTAGAAGGATTAAGTCAAAAGTTTAGGCTAAAGCCTATTTATTTTTTCCTACTAAGCGATTACGGCAAATATGACAAAAACAATAGGGTAGATGCATCAGCATTTCAAGAGTTAATAAAGTCTATTGCCAATATCCACAAAACAGGCATCCATCCTTCTTATCAGTCCGCTAATAAGCAGGTGAATATTAATAAGGAAAAACAAAGATTAGCAACTATCACCCAACAAAAAGTTCATAGAAGTAGACAACATTATTTAAAAATACATTTACCAACTACTTATCAGCAATTAATAGCCGCAGGAATTACCGAAGATTATTCCATGGGCTATGCAATGGATATAGGATTTCGAGCGGGTACTTCCCTACCCTTTTATTGGTATGATTTATCAAAAGAAACGACAACAGCACTTAAAATTCATTCTTTTCAGGTAATGGAAGTTACTTTAAAAGAATATTTACTGCTCTCTCCAAAAACAGCCAAGACTCAAATTGAAGCACTAATAAATACCCTAAAATCTGTCGACGGCACTTTTTGTAGTTTATGGCATAATAGTTCTTTTTCCGAATTAGACGGGTGGAACGAATGGGAAGAAGTATATGTTGATTTATTAGAAAAAGTGCATTGGTAGGTTATCCCTATTTCCTACCTACGGCATCATTCAAGTGCTCTTTGAGGATTTGTGTATACCAAGAAGATTTTAGAAATCAAACCGCTATACGTCTTTCAGAATAATGTCTAATTTAAAGGAAAACTTACTTGTTTTCCCCATTTATAGTTACTTTTGCGTCTTACTATACTGCGAACGGGATAAAAAAGTGATTTTAAAAAGATGACAGAAGTCAGACCTCTAAAACCATTTTCACAAATTTATCCCGTTTCATGTATAACATCAAAATAATCGCAATAATTAATATAACATGATTAATCTAATACTTTTTGGCCCTCCCGGTTCAGGCAAAGGAACACAAGCAGCGAAGTTGTTAAAAAAATACAAGTTGGTTCATATTTCCACGGGAGATTTATTCCGTTTTAATTTAAAAAATAAGACACCCTTAGGTTTAGAAGCCAAAAAGTATATTGATAAAGGGGATTTAGTGCCTGATACAGTAACAATAAATATGTTAACTGAAAAGGTGAACGAACATCCTGAGGCGAAAGGCTTTATTTTTGATGGATTCCCAAGAAATGTAGACCAAGCTAAAGCTTTGGATAAATTGTTAAAGAGTAAAGGTTCAGCAGTTTCAGTTTTGTTGTCCTTAGATGTCGATGATGAAGAATTGGTCAAAAGATTATTAAACAGAGGTAAAGATTCTGGTAGAAAAGATGACTCGGACGAATCTATAATCAGAAATCGTTTGAAAGTTTACTATAACGAAACGACACCTGTATATGACTATTATGAAAAAACAGGAAAATCTATCAAAGTGAATGGTGTAGGAACGTTACTAGCAGTATTCCGAAGACTTTGTAAGATTATGAATAAATTTTAAAGTTGAGTTGTGTGGTTGTAGCATTTTATAACCACACAACTTCATCCATTTTTCTTATGAAATGTGTTCCTTCCATTTTGCTATCCCTAGCTACTTTCCTTTTATTTTCGGCTTGCACTTCTACTAAACTAATTACTCGAAAAGAACAAAAAATATTAAAAAATCAAATAGCGGATTCTCCTATTTTCACGAAAGGTTTTACTGGTTTTCAATTATACGACCCTGAAAATAAAACCGTTTTACACGAACAAGCTGCCGACAAATACTTCACACCTGCTTCCAATACTAAAATCTTTACTTATTATGCAGCTAGTCAAATTTTAGGCGATACCCTTCCTGCTTTGAAGTATGTTATCAGAGGTGATTCATTGATTTTTTGGGGCACAGGCGACCCATCACTACTACACCCGCATATCACTGACAATCAAAAAATTATCGACTTTCTAAACCAGCAAACCGCACAACTTTTTTATTGTCCAGATAATTTTATGGAAGAACGATATGGAGCAGGTTGGATGTGGGATGATTATCCCTATTATTTCCAAGTGGAAATGGCTGCCTTACCGATTTATGGTAATTTCATACGTGTTCAAGCACCGCCTAAAAGTAGGAATTTTACTATCACACCCGATTATTTCAGCAAACAAATAAAAGGGGTTCCCACTATAAACGGGCAGACCGCTCGTTTCTATCGACAACGAGAGGAGAACATCATTGAGTACAATGAAAAATCAAGTGGTTCGTCATCTTTAGATAGAGAATTACCATTCCTATATTCTGATAATTTATTACTACAACTATTACAAGATTCTATCAAGCAAAATATTCAATTAATCACAGGCATAGGAAGTCCTCCTGTCGAAAGTCAAACTATCTATGGAGGTCCAACAGATAGCATTATGCAACGCATGATGCTAATCAGTGATAATTTTTTAGCAGAACAGTTGATATTACTTTGTGCCAGTGAAGTATTCGACACGCTAAATATTCGCAAAGGAATTGGATTTATTAAAGACTCCATTTTGAATGATTCACCTGATGAACTTTTATGGTACGATGGCTCAGGCTTGACTCGATATAATCAATTTACACCTCGGTCGTTAGTTCATGTTTTGGAAAAAATTTACACCGAGATTCCTAGCAACAAGTGGCAATCCGTCTTTCCGTCGGGTGGACAAACAGGCACGATAAAAAATTATTTTGGCAATCAACCGCATCCCTATGTATACGCCAAAACAGGAACAATTCGCAATGTTCGTTGTTTGAGTGGATATGTGTTAACAAAAAGTGGCAAAACTTTAATTTTCAGTTTTATGAATAATGCTATTCCTGGTAGCTCAAGGCCGTGGACCGAAGAAATGGAAAAGGTATTGGGTTGGATACACGAAAATTTGTGATATTAAATAAGGCGTGTACGAAGTTTTCAAAGCGGCTAGGATTGAATCACGGGAAAATGCCTGCCTCTGCCGGCAGGCAGGCTCGCCATAGCGGTGCTATGTCTGTAGGCTTTCCATCCGCTTTGCGGTTCACCCGTACGGGTTCATGCCTTGTCTAGGAAAAAATATTTCCTCAAAATGACCACTTTATTAATTTATTTTGCC
>CALLVC010000051.1 GCA_938010785.1 uncultured Saprospiraceae bacterium | reverse complement strand
GCCGGCAGGCAGGCTCGCCATAGCGGTGCTATGTCTGTAAGCCTCCCATCCGCTTTGCGGTTCACCCGTACGGGTTCATGCCTTGTCTAGGAAAAAAATATTTCCTCAAAATGACCACTTTATTAATTTATTTTGCCTAAGCTATTGATAAACGGGGCTATGGGTTGCGAACCACTCGTTGTTTGCATTTTTACAAATTGGTCTCCGTAAATATGACGCATAGCTTTCGCCAACCAATTCCCTAAATCACCATTCGTATCGGTGTCTATTAGGCATTCGATTGATAAGCTACGGCCTCTTGCCGAGATACACCTAATCCATCAATACCTAATTCCATGACATCGCCTGCTTTTAAATATTTTGGTGGATTAAAGCCCAATCCGACCCCAAAAGGTGTTCCTGTAGAAATAATATCTCCTGGTAATAAAGTCATAAATTGACTAATATAGCTAACAACTGTTGGTATATCGAATATAAAATCAGAAGTATTGCTATGCTGAATTCGCTCTCCATTTAATTCTAACCAAAGGTCTAAATTATGAGGGTCAGCAATTTCTGATTTAGTCGCCATAAATGGCCCGATTGGCGCAAAAGTATCACAACTTTTTCCTTTCACCCACTGTCCCTCTCTTTCCAATTGGAAACCTCTTTCACTGACGTCATTATGTAAAAGATACCCGCCCACATAATCCATAGCCTCTTCTTTGGAAACATAGGATGCTTGCTTACTGATAACAACCGCTAATTCTACTTCCCAGTCAGATTTTTCACTTCCTTTAGGTATAATCACCTTATCATTCGGTCCCACAATTGAAGAGGTAGCTTTGAAAAATAAAACAGGTTCTGTCGGAACAGCCATACCACTTTCTTCGGCGTGCTTGGCATAATTTAAACCCACACAAACTATTTTAGAGGGTCGTGCCACTGGTGGTCCCAATCGTACATCCTGGCTTACAACTGCACAGATTTTCTGATTTTTTGTCACCCAATTTTCCAATCGTTCTAAACCATTGGTAGCAAAGAATTTTTCATTATAATCTTCTCCAAAAGCAGCTACATTAATTCTTGTACCGTCTGCTAATTGAATGCCAGGCTGTTCTGCCCCAACTTCGCCAAATCTAATTAATTTCATAATTGTTTTTTATTACTCTTTAAATATAAACCATGTTTTTATCCATTTAATTTTATAAATCCTCCATCTATTGGAAAGTCCGTGCCAGTAATAAAAGTCGCTTCATCTGAACATAAATACAATGCTAAATTGGCAACTTCCTCTGGCTTACCCATTCTTCCAATTGGTTGTGTTTTTGATAAATTTGTAAACATTTCTTTTTCCTTTCCAGGATAATTTTTAGCTATAAATCCATCTACAAAAGGTGTATGGATTCTTGCAGGAGAAATAGCATTACATCGAATATTATCCGCTAGATAGTCCTTTGCAACCGAATAAGTCATCGTTAAAACGGCCCCTTTGGACATTGAATAAGCAAATCTATCAGATATACCAACAGTTGAGGCAATAGATGCCATGTTGATAATAGTGCCTCCTTTCTTTTCTTTAAAAAAAGGAATAGCGGCTTTCATACAATTAAATACGCCTTTGACATTCACGCTGTATAGCCTATCAAAATCTTCTTCTGTCGTGTTTTCAATATTTCCTACAAATCCAATTCCAGCATTATTAATCAAAATGTCAAGTCCTTGATTCACTGCAATAGTATTAAAAATTTTTTCAACTTTTTTTTGTTTTGTCACATCGCATTTATGAAAAAAAGCAGCACCATATTTTAAAGTCAATTCGCTGGCTGTTTGTCGACCTCCTTCTACATTCAGGTCCAATATATGGACAATAGCGCCCATCTCTGCAAAGGTAGTTGCAATAGCTTTTCCGATGCCACTTCCTCCTCCAGTAATTATAGCCACTTTATTTTTTAAATTAAATTTCATTTATCGTTTTTGCTTTGAGTTTAATTAAGAGCATGTCTAAAACAGATGGCTTAAAAGTAAGGAATAATTCGATAATAAATTTACTATTCGAAGGTCATACTTTAAAATTTATTCTCCTTTAAAAACTTCTCGACAAGTCACCGCATGATATTTAAAAAATAAGTTGTTAACTCTGGCATTCGATGTATCGAATGTAAGTTTATTATTTCACGCTGAATTGTATAATATTCCCGCAGACGAAAGGGAGCTAAATAATTTAGCGGCTGTTTATCCCGAACGAGTTCGTAAAATGTATAAAATGATTTTCCAATGGGAATCTACTTTGGAACGCCCTCGCTGATTATTGAAAAGAAAATTTGAGAATGTAGATATTGATAGAATGGATGCCTATCGAGACCAGTCTAAATTCTTTCAGGAGGAAAGAAATTAGGGCTACTTATTTGAATTATGATGATATTTGTGGAAAAGCGGAAAAAAACGCTAAAATATTTTTTCAAATAATTCAAATATATTTAAATATGAAACAACAGGGAAAAGCCACAAATAGATGGAATCTCGGAATGCTAACATCATTCATTTTTTTTCTATTCATCACCTTTGCATGTACTCAAGAAAACAGCCCCAGTAAGCTAACGGATAAAGCCCAAACAGAGCGAGAAGTTTTTACAATTGTGGAGGAGCAACCTAGCTATAAAGGTGGGATGGATGCTTTTTATAAATATGTTATCGGTGCAATAAGATATCCATTGCAAGCAAGAAATGCTGGTGTGGAGGGTACAGTTCAAGTGGAATTCGTTATTGAAAGAAATGGTTCAATTTCGAATGCAACAGTTAGGAATAGTATCGGTCCTAGGTGTGACCAAGAGGCGATTAGCGTAATCAAAAATGCTCCTGATTTCATAGCTGGTTCTCAACGAGGAAGAACCGTAAGAACTACTATGGTCTTACCCATAACTTTCAAATTGAATCAAGAAAAAAGAAATCCAGACAACAGCATTCAAGGTACCATCATAGCTGGAGAATTGGTAACTAAACTTGACAAAATCAAAGTAACCGCTAACTATAAGAATGGAGAATGGGCTGGTACAATCTCTAGTTCCGATGGGGATAAATTACCTGGTGTCAATATAGTGCTGGCAGGAACTAACTATGGTACCGTATCAGATTTATCTGGGACATTTAGAATCAAAGCTGAGCCTGCCCAAGCGTTGCACATTAGTCGGGTAGGTTATGAAAAAGTAGTCATTAAAAATTAATCGCTGTTAGTTGCCAGTAAAAAGACACATTCCTATG
>CALLVC010000050.1 GCA_938010785.1 uncultured Saprospiraceae bacterium | reverse complement strand
GCTAAGCCAAATACCTTGGCTAGTAAAATCCCAATAAATAGAGTCGTTCCAAATCGTAAGAGTTGAAAAAACTGAAGACCATTTATAGGGAGACGAGTAAGCGACATTTGTGGAGAAGGCTGAAAGGCTAAGAGGCGGAGGGGCTGAAAGGCTGAAAGATGTTTTTATGCATGCCTTTCCGCCCTTCAGCCCCTCCGCCTTTCCGCCTCTATATCCCTTTAATCAAATTTGGATAATCGGTAATAATTCCATCGACGCCCAGTTCTTTCATTCTTTTCATATCTTCCACTTTATTGATGGTCCAAGGAATTAAATCCATGCCTTTGGTGTGAACTTGTTCGACTAAAGTATCGGTTACCAACTGGAAATAGGGACTATAAATAGTAGGCATAAAATCTAATTTTGCCATATTCTCCTCAAAAGGATTGATGTTTTCAATCAAATAGGCCGTCATTATCTTTTTGTCTAAAGCATTGACTGCCAATAAACTTCTTGGGTCGAAAGATTGAATACAGGCTTTATCATGAATCCCAAGGCTGTTTATTTCAGATAATAGGATTTTGGCGAACTTAGCTGGAATAGGGGCTAATTCCACATCCCATTCAGGTCTACTTTTGATTTCGATATTGTAATAGGGTAGTTCTAGATTATTCGTTTCACAATATTGATTGACCGCTTTGACTACCTCTGCTAAAGTAGGTTTATGAATTTTCATTTTCTTTTGCTCAGGAAAACGTTCATTCCCTCTACTTCCTACATCAAATGCCAAAACATCTTCAGTAGTCATTTGATGAATTAAGTAATTTTTTTCCATTTCATCTGTCACCACTTTTCCATCAGGAGTGGTACTTATTTCATGAGAAAACCAAGGCTCATGAGAAATAATAACCTCTCCGTTTTGAGAGATAGCCGCATCCATTTCTAGAGTCCTAACATTTAATTCAAGTGCTTTTAAAAAAGCTGGGACTGTATTTTCTGGCAATAATCCTCTAGCACCTCTATGTCCTTGCCAATCAAATTCTGGTAATGGTTTAGGAGACATTGTTGTATTTTTTGTCGTCGTATCATTGCAAGCAAAGCAAGCTAGCAATAAAAAAATAAAGAATGGATATTTGAATTGCATAATATTGATTTTATCAACTTTGGATAAAACTCAAAGATGCGAGTTTTTCTTAATTTCTTAGTAGGAAATCTCTAAAATTCTGCAAAATGAATAGAGTTGGGTTACTTTACCCTCAAAACTCCCTCCTCCGCCCGAGCTGCGAAGCAGCGAAGGGCGGTAATTACTATTTTAGTAAGAATACGATTAAGTTTTACCAACCACTAAAAACCTTATTCCGCTTTACTAGCAGAAGTAAACATCCTATCCCAATTAATTCCATTCATCATGTCATTTTCTTTAGTAGAAAAATAAATGAATAATGGTTTACCTAGAATATGCGTTTCTGGGACAAAGCCCCACATTCGAGAGTCTTCCGAATTATTTCTATTATCGCCCATCATCCAGTAATAATCCTTTTTAAAAGTATATTCCGTCGAAGCCTTTCCATTAATATAGATTTTATGGTCTTTTATGACTAAATCATTATCCTCATAAACATCAATAATTCTACGATAAGGAGCTAAATTTTCAAGGCTAAGGGGTAGCGTTTCTCCTTTTTTAGGTATCCATATTGGACCATAATTATCGACATTCCATCCGCCATAGTTTTGTGGGTCATGAGGAAACAAACGGTCAGATTCTGAATATCGTTCAATTTTTATAGCTGAGTCAGTCGCTTCTAGAGAAGTTTTCTGTTTTTTAGTTAAAGTTAATAATAATCGAGTAGCACTCGAAGAAGCTCTAATGTGTGCATCATTTATACCAAAATCAATTAACTGGGTTTTATCGAAATTATTAGGAAAATTCACCCAGAACATATCATTCGGAATAATTTCGATTGCACTACCCATGCGCTGAATTTTTGTTTTTTGCTCCGCAGACAAAACAAGCATTTTATGATTAGGTCCTTTTGGGTTATAATATTGTTGGTCCTCTTCTGTAATGCCCCAATCACTAAATCTATTTTCATTGAGTGGAGTAGGGTGCTTGACTAAGTAACGATATTGTAGATTTTTGGGGTTTTTCACAGCTTCCCCGTTGATATAAACTTGGCGGTCAATAATTTGTAATGTTTCTCCTGGGGTTCCAATACAATGTTTGACATAATGGTCAATTTTATCAAGTGGACGAGTTATTAGTGGGTATTTTCCTTTTAAAATTTGTTGAACAGTACTTTCTGGAATCGCATTTCTCTTTAGGTCATAATGACTCCAATTCCTCCCTGGCGTTACATAGACGCTGTCCCCTTCAGGCATATTAAAAACAACGGGGTCATTTCTGTCTAAACTTTCTAGCGCAGGTAATCTAAAACTTGGGAGATTAGGTGTTTCCAAATAAGATTCTTTATCAAAAAAGGGTAGTCGATTGTGCATCAATGGGAACATCAAAACAGTGGAAGGAGTTCGCAATCCATAATGTGCTTTACTAACAAATAAATGGTCACCAACATTTAAAGACCCTTCCATAGAAGAAGTAGGAATGGCATAGGCTTCAATGGTAAACATCCTTATGAAGGCAGCTGCAAAAACAGCAAAA
>CALLVC010000049.1 GCA_938010785.1 uncultured Saprospiraceae bacterium | reverse complement strand
AGAGCGACAACAGAGTATACGGTACATCTAAAAAATAAGGTGGTGTTAGACTTTTTTAAATTAACCAACCAGTACATACAAAAGTTTGAAAAAGAAAAGAAATTAATCCTTGATAAACAATTGAAAACGCATTTTTTTGAGGCTTATCATAAAATGATTGTCTTTTTTGAAGAAGATACCTCCAATTCAGATTATTTACAAGATTATCAAACTTTTGAACAAGCACCAAAAATCAACCGTTTAGCAAAGATTCTTGAGGAAGATGAAGCAGGTAAAGATACCGTAGAACTACTACAAGAATACTTAGAAAAAGGAGAAAGCAATATTATTCATCAGGTACTTTTGGATGAACTTCGTTTTACAACTTTCATCGAAAATGCCTTACATAAAGTAAGTACTTATCTTAATATACTTATCATTGAAGGGGGAAAGGAACCTTTAGCAGATGTGGTAGAGCGATTTGCCAATTCATACATTAAAAGACTCCGATTACCTTATGTTCCCAATTATCCAGATTCCAATTTTTTTGATATTTTAGAACGACTAATCAAAGCAGGAACGACCCCTAATCACATTTTGGCGATAAGTATCTTAGTAGAGCGGTATATGTTATTTTTGACTAGAGTAGTAGAACCGATGTATTATAATATGGCAGAAAAAATATTGAGCTATTTCTTAAAGGCTAAAAAGAAACAACCTAACTTTGACTTTAATTTGGCAATCATACAGGAATTAAAAGCTTTTGTAAAAAAAGCAGTAATAGAAAAGAAATTAAAAAAATTGGGCGCTACTTTAGCAAATGCAGAAAAAGTATTTCCTTAATAATGAAATAGGATGACATATTTGCTATTTTTCTCGAAGTTTATCAAACTAATCAATAACTAATCAACTAATTTTAAAATGTCTGCTCATTCTCCTTATGAAATATTAGAGATTCCAAGAAACGCAACGCTTAAAGATATTAAGCGTCGCTATAAAGATTTGGTGCGACAGTTCAATCCAGAACATCACCCCGAAAAATTTATGGAAATTAGAGCTGCCTATGAAATGTTAACTAGCACGGAGATGGATGCGTATGATGTTTTTCCAATTTATAAGAAACCATTAGAATTTATGAACCAGCCTTCTGAGGAAGCTACTTCACAAAAAATGGATAAGGCATTATTAGGCTTATTTTTTGAAACACCTTTTGATACAGTAGCAGAATTAGACAATTTATTTAAATAACAATGACCAAGGAAGAGTTAAAAGCCTATATTTCCGAAGCGGTTGATGCTTTAGAAGCAACAGATTTAGAGGTATTGTTCCCTAATAATCAGCAACCTGATTTATACTCAGTTGTAGAAGAATTAACTGGACTCAAAGGAGCAGTTAGTAAATTATCGGGCTCTTCTTTAAAATTAAACCATGAAATCCATGGCTTAGTTGAACAAATAGGCCTGCAACAAACACAGCAAGAACAATTTTTATTGTCTATTAAAGAAGAGAGAAAATTGACTGAAGAAGAGTATTTGGATGATGATTTGAAAACACTATTAATCAAATTATCAGAAATGGATGAGGTGTTTCAATTAGCTACTGAAAGTTATCAAACATTGTCTCCTCCAACTTGGTGGAAGTTAAATCAATATAAAACAAAACTAGCCGCTTGGCAAAAAGGATTTGACATTACTTTAAACCGTTGGCAAAAGCTACTACAAGCTACTAATTTATACAAAATGGGTTTGGTTGGAGAAACGTTTAACCCCGAATTGCACGAAGCCGTTGCCGTCAAACATCAAAATAATGTTGCTGACAACAGTATTGTTGAAACCGAACAGACTGGTTTTTTGTACAAAGGAAAAGTTTTAAGAGTGGCAAAAGTTGTAGTAAATAAAGTAAAAGTCGTTCAACCAATAACTACGATTTCCAGTCCTGAAATTGCTATTGAAAAAATAATAGAAGGAAAAGTTACAGAAGACCAAGTCAAAGTACAAGCAGAAGAAATAGACAAAGAAGAAATTGAAAAACAGAAACCCAAACCTAAACGAAAAAAAGGTAGAGGGGGAAGAAGAAAGAAACGGAAGAGAAGCCGAAAATAATGAAATAGAGAAAATACACAAAAATAAAGAATATGCAAAGCCTAATTGTTGGAATTGATTTAGGAACTACTAATTCTGTAGTTGCGATTTTAGAAGATAAGTTACCCAAAACCCTTTTAGTTGATAGTCAAAAATTATTACCATCTGTTGTTTGTTTGACCGAAGAAGGAATGTTGGTAGGAAAGGTTGCCAAAAATATGGCTGTTTTAGAACCTCAAAATACGGTGGCGTCTATCAAACGAAAAATGGGGCAAGACGTGGAAGTGACCATTGGGAATCGAAAAATGCGCCCTGAAGAAATTTCTTCGGTGATTTTGCAGAAAATCCGACAAGCAGTTGTTGACCATTACCAATTAACGAAGGATACCATTGTCAAAGCAGTAATCACCGTGCCTGCTTATTTTACAGAAGAGCAAAGAGAAGCGACTAAGCAAGCGGCAGATTTAGCTAGCTTACAGGTTGAACGAATTATCAATGAACCGACAGCCGCAGCTTTGGCTTATGGAATGTCGCATTTGGATGAAACGATTTTAGCGATTTATGATTTAGGAGGTGGGACTTTTGATATTTCTATTATTGAAAGCGATGCGGGTTTAGTCGAAGTAAGGGCAACCATGGGGAATAACCAGCTGGGAGGCGATGATTTTGATGAGCTATTGGCAGAAAAAATATGGCGAGACTTCTTAGTTAAGAATCGTTTGACTCATAGAGAACCCTCTAGAAAAGAACAGGCAAGACTGATTAGAATAGCAGAACAAACTAAAATTAAATTATCTGCCTCGGAAAGCATTGATCTTCAAGAAAGTTTTTTTGTAAAAGAAGGAGGTAAGGATTACCATTTAGAAACAACAATTAAGCGGAGAGAGTTTGAAAAATTAATCCACAAAAAAATACAAGAAACGATTAGTCTTTTAAAAAAAGCCATTGAAGATGCGGATTTAACCAAAGCCGATTTAGCGGGTATTATTCTAGTCGGTGGTTCCAGTCGAATACCATTAATTAGCCAATTGATTCAAGAGCAGTTAAAAATTACATCAAGCTTAATTGATTTGCCAGATGAGGCAGTAGCTCACGGAGCAACCATACAAGGAGCTATCATCAATAAATTGGACGTAGATACGGTTTTGGTCGATATTACTCCTCACTCGTTGGGAGTTGCAGTTGCAGATGATCGAACCTATTCCATTGACAACGTGATGGAATTAATGGCTAGACAAAAAGCGATAGAATCAGGGGATGCCAAAGCAGATGACTTTTTGGATGACTTAGGTGCTGCAGCTATTATTCCAAGAAATACGCCTATTCCCGTTAGAAAATCAAGAAAGTTCTATTCCGCTGTTGAATTTCAGAAAAAATACTTGATAGAAGTCTATCAAGGAGAAGACGAAAGATTCTATGATGAAGGGAATAGAATTATCGGAAAAGCAGAGTTAGAAGTCAAAAAACCACAAGAATCAGGAGAAGTAGAGGTCACCTTTGAGCTTGATATTAATGGCTTACTCAAGATGTCTGCCGTAGAAACAACAACTAAAGAAGAAGTTGGGGCTACTTTCCAATCTAGTAAGGGCAAAAAAGTGAGAAAAAGTCAATTACAACAATTGGAAATTGTATCTACTGAAGTGGCAGAAAACGCATTGCTGAAACGAGCCAATAATTTACTTCAAAATCAAGCAATTGACCAAGAAGATAAAGAAGAATTACAAGAATTGATGGATGCCTACCAGAAAGCAGAACAAGCAGAAGCAGTAGAGGAATTAGCAAAATTGGAAGATGAAATTTTAGATTTATTGTACTAC
>CALLVC010000048.1 GCA_938010785.1 uncultured Saprospiraceae bacterium | reverse complement strand
TCAAATTGGAGAAGTTATCCAACCTAAAATATTAGAGATAAGCTCAGAGGCAACAACAGTTTATAAAAAGTGGAAACGAAAGAATACCAATTTAACAAATGAAAGTGATAATAACGCTATTAAGTCTATCTATGGCAAATTAGCAGATTATTGTCTTCGGCTTGCGTTAATACTTGAAATACTAGATTGTGTAGGTACACAAGAAAACTTGGATGACTTCCAAAATGTATCTAAGACGAGTATGAAGAGTGCCATCCAATTGACCGAATACTTTAGAAAATCTTCGCTTAGAGTTTTTGATATTATTGGCAATACCGACCCTATTGATGAATTGAGCGTCAATCAACGAAAAACGTATCATTTATTACCAGAACAATTTAAGACGGGAGAGGGCGTAAGAATCATTTCCAAATACATGGCAGAACGCACTTTTAAACGCTTTCTTAACAATACAAATTTGTTTAAAAAACTGAGTCGTGGATACTTTGAAAAATTATATTAGAACTTACCTGTTTGGCACAAGCGGCACAAGTGGCATTTCGCTTGTAACTAACTGTAAATCAGCGGCTAATTTGTGCCAAAGTTGTGCCAAATCGTGCCAAATACATTAAAATCAGTAATTGTTGATTGGCACAAAAAGGCACAAAGTTGGCACAATTAAATAATTGACAATCAGTAAGTTAAATCCCTTTGTGCCGCTTATGCCGCTTGTGCCAAACGTCTAAACTATAAAAGATGAATTATCGGTTTTCTCTAGATGGAACAAGCCTAAAATTTCTATGTCCAAATTGTCATAAAAAGCGATTTGTTAGATACAAAGATTTAGAGACAGATAGGTATTTAACCGACTATGCTGGAAGGTGTGATAGACGAACGAAGTGTGGTTACCATTACACCCCGAAACAGCTATTTCGAGAGGAACCACAATTGAAAAAGGAATATCAAAAAACGGCATTTAATAGTCTTTTATTCAAACCCAAAGAAGTAGTAGTTACGCCTGACTTCATTGCACCAGCTCTAGTTAATCAATCTATGAAAAAGTATGAAGGCAACAGTTTTATAAACTTTTTACAAAGACTGTTTGGAGCAATAGTCGCTCAACAATTGGCATCTAAATTTCGATTGGGTACTTCAAAAAAATGGCAAAGTAGAGGCGTTATTTTCTGGCAGATAGATACCAATTTACAGGCGAGAAGTGGAAAAATCATGCTTTACAATGAACAAACAGGGAAACGAATGAAGATAAATGACAAAGCCTGTATTGATTGGGTACATAGCCTTTTAATCAGACAGAAACAGTTAGTTAATTTCCAATTATCACAATGCTTATTTGGTTTACACCAAATCAATACCGCACCTAAAGATAAAGTAGTAGCCATTGTAGAGAGTGAAAAGACCGCTATTCTCATGACGGCAATTATGCCCCAATTTATCTGGTTAGCCTGCGGTAGTGCAAGCAACCTAAAGCTAGAGTTATTTCATGAATTGATAGATAGACAATTGATATTATTTCCCGATTTAGGTTGCTATGAAAAGTGGCAAGAGAAGGCTTACGAACTACAACTAATCAATCCTACTATTTGGGTATCCGATTTACTGAAAAATAAAGCAACCGCAGCGGATAAAGCAAGCGGTTTAGATTTAGCAGATTTTTTAATCAAAACAGATTCCCAAACTGGTTTGGCATTAACTAATAATCATTACCCACTTTGTTGGGATTTATAAATGAAAAAGATGAATAGTAAAAAAGAGACCTTGACGCTAAAATCAATAGCTGCTTATTTGCAAATACGCTCGCAAAGGCTTTTGTACAAAGCAGAAAGATTGGGGCTTAAAATTGAGGCGCATGGTACTGTTCAAAATAAGGAGGCTATCGTCTTGGTACAAAGTTATATCGAGTCGAAAAAGACATCAACAGAGACTAAACAAAAGGCAATTGAATTGATAAACAGTCTCACTAATCAAGGTACAAAAAAGGGACTATTATCGACAAAAGTATCTGTCCCTTTAGTAGCAATCAAAGCAAATTCGGACCTAAAATGGTTTAAACGATTTATAAATAATTGTACCAACTTCGTCAGTTTACTATTTGCACCAATAACAAAATTGGTACAGAATACTCTTAAAAATAGTGTACAGGTTTTGGAAAGTGTGTACTTCAAGTTTGTCGCCTTATTAGTAGCTATTTCGGTACAAATGCATCATTCTGCCATCTGGTTTCAAAGAGTGACACCTGACGAAAATACAAGCGTGTACGCAGCTTATGGTTATGCTTTCATGGTAGACCTTTTCATTCTAGTGATAACCATGGAAGGGAAAATATCCATTGCTAAAACCTTTGCTACACTCACTTTTTTGAGCAATGTTCTATATTTCCAATTTTGGGTAGGATTTTCAAGTACCCCTCAAGCATATACTAACGCTATTTCTAGCTTGCTGATATCAGGAATCATGGCTTATATCATCTATGCTTACACCGAGCTGTTTGTCAAATACAGACTAATCAAATAATATTTTACCTCTAAAAATTATCAAGCTATGAGAGAAAAAATAAATAAGATTACCGTATCAACTCGTATTACTATTCCGCTTAGAGATATGCTAGAGCAGGAGGCAGAGCAGGAAGGATTTTCTTTTTGTTCCTATCTAGAGCAACTGATATT
>CALLVC010000047.1 GCA_938010785.1 uncultured Saprospiraceae bacterium | reverse complement strand
ATCAATAAGCTAATATTCAAGGCTTCCATGCAGCCAGCAGTAATTACTAAATCTTCTGCTCTAAAATTCCCTCCCCAATTTAGTAATTGTTGAGCGATGACTCGACGCAATTCCTCATTGCCTTGAGGGTGCGTATACCTTAACAATAAATTCTTTTCACTCCGCAAAGCTTCGGAAACTGATTTATTCAATTTGGCCATAGGCAATAACTTCGGAGAAGGCACCGAAGAGGATAATCGAACAATGGTTTCTGAATTTCTAAGTTCCTCTAATTCTAAAATAATTTGGTCGGTATTGACCGAACTAATATTAGGCTGACTAGTAATTTTTTTTATAGGAGCTGGCCTTTCTTCGTGTCGAAAACGCACATAATAACCAGATTTGGGTCTCGCCTCAATCAAGCCTTTCGCCTCTAATTGATAATAGGCTTTGAAAATAGTGGTCGGACTAACATTCTGCTGCTTACTCAACAAGCGTACAGAAGGCAATTTTTCTCCCACTTTCAGCGTGTCATCTAAAATACTGACTTCCAATTGTTTAGCAATTTGGTCGTAGCGAAAAATTTTAGTATTCGATTCCATAAAAACTATTGCATTAGCTTAAAAAACAATCTGATATGCTTAAAAAACAAAAAACTGAATCTGTTTTATTTTCACAAACCTAATTACTTTTGTACTCAGATAAAAGTTCTTTCTGTAATTTTTTAAAAATCAATCACTATGAAAAATAATAGGAAAACCATAGGGCTAATAGTGGAGAATTAAGAGCTACTCGTTCCCAAGACGGAATGATTACCCTTAATTTTCCAAGGTGATAGAGTTTTTATCAGTGGATATGCGGTAGCTTTCATGAAAGCAGAAATTATTTTATAAGAATCATCTAAAACTTTTTTGTGCTGCTACGACTGATGAAGTATCAAACGGAGCAGCTTTTTGGCTTTCCACTATAAAAGTATAACACAATGCTGCTCAAAACTTTAAAATACCTTTTCAAAAGAGATTTAGAAAAACTCAAAGCAGAGATACTAGCCTATCAAAAGGAAGAAAATATCTGGGTCGTTGAAAAAAATATCACCAATTGTGCAGGTAATCTCTGTTTGCATTTAGTTGGTAATTTAAATACCTATTTAGGTACCTATCTGGGAAAAACAGGGTATCTTCGGCAACGAGAGTTAGAATTTTCGCTAAAAGATGTTCCTAGAACTACCTTAATCAAACAAATAGAAGATACGATAGTGATGATAGAAAACACCCTAAATCAAATGACCGAAGCAGATTTAGAAAAGACCTATCCTATTATCGTTTTTAAAAAAGAAATGGAAACTGGACTTTTTTTAACCCATCTGACAACGCATCTGACTTATCACTTGGGGCAAATTAATTATCATCGTCGATTATTGGATAATACCGACAAACTCATTTAACAGGTACAGGTAAATTAAAACGGCATTGTAGCACAAGCTTCAGCTTGTTCGGGATAAAAGTCTTTAGACTTTGTAAATAGCTTGCTAACCTAAAGGTCAGCGTCCCGAACAAGCTAATTGGAATTAAGAAAATAATGTGCGGTTTTTCGACAGAATCCTGAAAGGATTCAACCCGAATAGTACCGTATGCCATGCCTGCCGGCAGGCAGGAAATGCGGTGTAAGTCAGAGGAATCAAGATTTATCTCCCAACTCTGAAAGAGTTGAACATAAATTTTTCACGTTCAACTCTTTCAGAGTTGGGAGATTGTAAGATTGAAAAGTGTTTACCCCTCACCCCGCATTTTCATAACCATACGGTAGCGTCTGCTCGGGGTTATTTCATGTTCAATCCCTTCGGGATTACAGCTTTGGAAAATAGCACATTATTTAATTAATTTCAATAAGCTTGTGCTACCAGCTTTAAATTATTAAAAAATCAAAACTAATGAATAAAAAGAACACCTTACAAGCAGCCATGTTTGCAGAAATGCAAAACAAAAACTTATTTAGAAAAGCTAAAAATCATGCTTTTGACTATTTAGAAGGTGCATTTAAAAGGACTATTTTCCCTACAGAAACCGCACTTAAAAATCTAGAAAAGTTCGAAGAAACAATGCCCGAAAAATCAGGAGATGGAGCAGCCATCATTGACCAATTGCATCAATATGGAACGCCTGCCACCATTCCTTACAACGGCAGGTATTTTGGTTTTGTCAATGGAAGCATGATACCTACGAGTTTAGCAGCTAAAAATTTATCCATTTATTGGGATCAAAATGCAGCGATGCATATCATGTCGCCAATTACTGCCAAGTTGGAAATAGTCGTGCAAAATTGGTTGGTTGAGTTATTTGGTCTGCCTAAACATACAGTAGCAGGATTTGTAAGTGGAACGTCAATGGCCAACTTAGCAGCACTAACCGCAGCAAGATTTAGACTATTAAAAAATAAAGGTTGGGATGTGACCGAACAAGGTTTATTTGGAGCACCAAAAATCAGAGTCGTTACACATACACATATTCATTCGAGTATCTTAAAAGCTATTTCTTTAGCAGGATTTGGGAAAGGAAATATTGAATTAGTAGACTGTGACAAACATGGTCGAATCATCCCAGAAAAGTTACCAGCAATTGACGATAATACCCTATTGATTTTACAAGCGGGCAATGTTAGCAGTGGCGCTTATGATGACTTCGCTACGATATGCAAGACAGCTAAAGAAAAAGGCGCATGGATTCATATTGATGGTGCATTTGGTCTATGGGCAGGGGCGACCAAACGCTTAAAACATTTAACCAAAGGGTTTGAACATGCTGACTCGTATGCGGTAGATGGACATAAAACCTTGAATACGCCTTATGATTCAGGGGTTATTCTTTGTCAAGATGAAGAAGCATTGGTTTCTGCTTTGCATACTAGTGCCAGTTATTTAGAAAGTAGTCATCAACGAGAAGGGATGTATTACACGCCTGAAATGTCCAAAAGAGCAAGAGTTGTCGAAATGTGGGCTGCTTTAAAATATCTAGGCAAGGAGGGCGTAGATGAAATGATTTTTGAGATGCACGAACGAGCAAAGGAATTTGCAGCAAGTCTAACAAAGGCAGACGGTTTTGAGGTATTAAATGAAGTAGTTTACAATCAAGTAATTGTTAAATGTGCGTCAGATGAACTCACGTTGGCCGTAATGAATAAGATACAAGAATTAAGAGAATGCTGGGCAGGTGGTGCCGTTTGGGAAGGACAAAAAGTTATTCGGATAAGTGTTTGTTCTTGGGCAACGACAAGTGAAGATGTAGCACGCTCCATTAAATCTTTTAAGGAAGCCCTACGGTTAGTACAACAATATCAAAAAGCTGAAATAATATGATAGTCGAAAAAACAAACGAAAAAATTTATAAAACCAATAAAGGTGATTTCAAAATAAGCACTAGCAAAAAAAAATTACGCTTAGAAGAAATTCATGCTTTCTTAAAAAATGCTTATTGGTGTAAAAATATTCCAAAATCAATTTTACGAAAATCTATCAAAGGGTCTATTTGTTTTGGCGTGTATTATAAAAAACGTCAAATTGGTTTTGCTCGAGTAGTCACGGATAAAGCTACCTTTGGCTATTTAGCTGATGTTTTTATCCTACCTGAATACCAAGGCCTAGGTCTAGGAAAATGGTTGGTAGAAACTATTTTAAACTATCCCAAATTCAAATATTTTAGAAGTTGGTCTTTGGCTACTAAAGATGCGCATGGCTTGTATGCCAAATTTGGTTTTAAACCGTTAGCCGAGCCCGAAAATCGGATGTTGAAGACTAATTTTACTGCTTACTAAATTTATTGTTTTTGATAAAGCATTAATAGACCATCAGACGGTCTATGGTCAAAAAACATAAATTCACTACAAAAAACATTCATTTGCAAAGCATGATCAAATGGTTCTGTCTTGAAAGTATAGAATGCATTTCCATCTATATTGTTAATTCTTTGCTCCAACCACCAATCAAATGTCAATACTTTATCACCAAGAGCTTCATCTTTGAAAATTAAGACCCCTTTATTTTGGTTAATCTGAAGAAACGCTTCAGGAGGAGTATGCGGTTGGCAGAAACCACAGCCGTAGCCGACTAATTTCCAATCTCCAATTAAATTTTCCTTTATTGCCAACGTATCTAAATTCGAATTGTTTAGGCAGTCTTCTAAGATGGGCATCGTTTCTTCTAATGATAAGAGACAATCAACGCTAGTCAATTCTTTTGTACATTGGCTCAACAATAGAATGGTAAAACAGCTAAATAAGTAATGTTTGATGGTCATTTTAATTCTTTTGATTAAGTCAATAATTATTAGAGGGTTTTCTCATGACTAAAGACTACTTTTTGTTTAAAATAGTTGGACCAATTTCTCTTTATTTTTATTCATAATGCTTATTCGCACGTCTCAATTTACTCCAAATCCTATCTTTTAAATCCTGCGGCTGCAAAACAATAATCGCATCTCCAAATCCCAAAATCTCTCTTTCCAATTCAAAATTGATTTGTACTTTAATAGAAATGACGATGCCTTTATCTCTTTTCTCAATAAGTTCTTGACTAGGATGTAAGGGCTTGGTTAAAACGTAAGGCGCATTGCTTTGATACACAAATAATTGCACGGCTTGTGGCGGCAAATTTTCACTCACCGTTACCCCAATCACATTTTGATAAAAATTGCTCAAATCTTGCGTGTTCTCCCGAAAAGGAAAATCAGCAGGTTGAATTGCTTGAATTCTATCCAACGCTAAAGTCATCAATCGAGGATAACCTGTTCGGATACCTAATAAAAACCAACGATT
>CALLVC010000046.1 GCA_938010785.1 uncultured Saprospiraceae bacterium | reverse complement strand
GGTAAAAATAGGTGAAGCAATCTCAATCCTACCTTCGTATGGACGAAAACAATCCGTAGGGTTGGTAACCCTCACATCAAATGCATCTAATTCCTGAGCATCAGAAAATATAGTCGTAGAATTGTTGGCTCCTGGTTTATTTGGGTCATTAGAGACGACATCACGTTCAAAAAACGCTGGAAGGTTAGTAAGTACCGCTTGCTGCGATATAAGACCTGTCGGCAAATCAATAAAACTGGTCTCCAGCTCAATTGTAATTGTAGACTTAGGGGCAATTTGTAGATTATCTAATTGTAAAATTCTAGTATTTATGCCTGTCCCATCGGCTAAAGTTCCATTAAAATTTCCAGAAATATTAGAAATAATCATTCCTTCTGGTAAGGTATCTATTACTGTTGCATTGGGAATATTTTCAAAAGTTTGATTGTTAATGGTCAATGTATAATTAAGTTTCGAGTCAGTACAAGGGGCAAAATTAGGGTCTGCTAAGTTAGAGAAACTAAGATTATAAGGACAAGAACAACCATCAGGATAAATGGCAGCGGGTCCAGGGTTTAAAAAAGTGCTGACTGCACCAGAAAATTTGTTGATACTTAGGAGTTCTCTTTGCGAACTATTGGCATCTGTCGAGGTACTGCCATAGCCATACAGACTGCCATCGGTGGTAAATTTTAGACTACCAATTTTTCGAGCAACCTCTGCGGGAATCGGTGCAACAGGCGTCACCTGCCCCAAATCAGGGCTTTGGAAATCTAGATTAATTCGCAAAAGATAGCCTTTTGTTGCCTCAGGCGCTAAATCAGCATCAAAATAATTCCCTTGGAAGGAATAGGCGACCGTTGTGTTTGTAGGGTCAATCGCAAAATCATCAATCCGTGCAGTGAAAGCACCACTATTTTGGGAGTTGGCATCCCATTTTAAATCTATTCGATTGACCAGTGCAAAATTGTCTACCACATCAAAGACCAAAATCTCATCCAACACTTGGTCATGACAAAGGTAAAAACCATCAGCAGTACAAGCTCCAGCAGTAGTATTTAAAATATCTAAATCAGGTACTTCCCCGATTAATTCAAAGCTATTATTCGATTTCAATCGAAAGATTTCATTACTATTGGCCTTGACCGCATAAATAAATTTATCCTTGACATTAAAACCTAGTGCATTAAAATTACCCCCTGCGAACTGGTTGATTTGATTATAAAAATTTACACCAAAAGGTCCAAATTCTATCTTGTAAAGAGTTGTAAAACCGCCACTTGAATTAGTAGATAATAGTAAATTCCCATCACAGGGGAAGGTCTGAGCAAAGGCAGACCAACTACAACAAAAGAAGAAAAGACTTACTACTAGTCTCATAAAATACAGTTCGCGGTCAAAATCAGATTGACTATTTATCTATAATATAATGTCCACTATCATTGCAAGTAATTAAATACCGATGCTCGCCAATTGGCGTAATTCCCCGAGGGTTCAAATCCGCAGGTAAAGAAAGGGATTCGTAGTTTTTAAAAGTTCCTGTTTCCCTATCAAAATTAAATAAAACGCCACCACTATTTCCTGTACTTTCTCCTAATTCCGTTAAATAGTCGTGATGATTACCAACAAAAATTAGTTCGCCTTTTTCATTCATAATCAATCCTTGAATGGGACTCATTTGTGCTTCCTTAGGTAATGGAATTCCTTTATATTGCCCATTTTCAGAAAGATAAATCATTGACCTTAATTCTGATAATTGCTTGGTTTCGACAATATCTTCTGGGGTTATTTGCTTGAAATCTGAAATATCTTGTACCTCAGAAAATTCATTGTAATTCACAAATTGCTTACGAATCGTTGGTGCCTGCGAAATCAATTTATCCAAAGACGCAAAAGGCTTATATCTAGAAAAATAATGATGGAAAATAATTGGGTCTGGTTTTCCATTTTTATCTAAATCTACCATGTGTAATTTGACGGGTTTTTCTGAGGATGCCTTCCACTTAAAATTAGTTCCTGCATTGCCTGCAATAATATCTAATCGACCATCTTCATTCAAATCTTTGAGGTAAAAGGTATTCCATAAACCAGCGGTTTCTCCCAGTCCTATTTTTTGAGCTTGATACACCAATTCTCCATCGCCTTGATTTTCTAAAACGCTCATATTCAACCAATCTCCACAAAAAACTAAGTCCAAATCATCATCATTATCTATATCTGCCCATTGACTATGCGTAATCATGCCATAGCGTTGTTTGTGCTTTAGTTCTACGCCAAATCCTCCTTTATTTCTTAAAATAAAACTGTACGGAGATAAGCCATAAAAAGAAGGAATCGACCTCGCCCCAATAAACAAATCATCAAATCCATCCTTGTCAAAATCTCCTACGGCAATGGTACTACCATTCGTATGAGGTAATGAAACTGGAGCCCTCTTTAAGTTTCCTTTTCCATCATTGAGGTACAAACGGTCCTCTAAGTTCTTATTTAGTTCTTTTTCATCATTGCCACCACTCACCACATACAAATCTAAATCTCCATCCTTGTCAAAATCTATTGCTGCCGCTGCCACATCTTCATATTTTGCATCTCGTTTTAAATCTGTTTCACCCGCTTGATTTTCAAATCCTTTGCCTTTTTGAATTAATAAGGAAGGCTTTTGATACCTCGCTCCTCCAATAAAAAGGTCTTTTTTACCGTCTTGATTAAAATCTGCATATACTACCGCAGGGCCTTCCCTAGACAATAATTCAGGTATTAATTTATCTGCGTTATAATCTTCGAATTTATTCTCCGCATGCTTTAATGGAAAGACAGATAAAGTTGTATTTTGTTTACCTTTTTTTGAAAAAGCATACGCTACAGTTTCCTGTTTTTCTATGGAATGATATTGATTAATCGGTAGGTTTAATTGGGTCTGTTTAGTTTGGTCTGGCCATATTATGTTAACAGAATCTACTTTTTCCGCATTCCCTAAACCAAAATGTATATGATGGGTACTCGATGCTTGATAGCCTCTAGTGGTTGTATAATATTTTTGTTGACGCTTCCCTGCACTATAAACCTCAACCAATGCTCCTTTGCTGGTGCTTGCTTTGTTTTTTAGTTGAAAGGCTATAAAGTTATTAGTAGTAGCAGCGGTATTTTCCAAAAGAGAAACGGACTGATTAATGTTGTTGACGACTAAATCCAAATCCCCATCTTTATCCAAATCAGCGTAAGCTGCGCCATTAGAAAAGGTGGGCGTTCCTATTTGGGAAGATACTAGGGAAGTAAACGATAAATCAGCTTCTTGTAAAAAAAGGAAGTTTTTCAATTTTTGACTAGGCATTTTATCCAAAAATTGGGCTAACTCCTCCGCGTTTAATTGCTCATTTGCTTTGCGCCCCAATTGATTAATAAAATTAATATAATCCAAATCATTCGGCCTTTTCACAATGCCATTACTTATAAAAATATCATTCAGCCCATTATTGTCAAAATCTTGCAACAGGACCGACCAACTCCAATCCGTAGCATAAGTATTGGTCATCAATGCGATGTCAGAAAATTGTTGATTGGGTTGTTGGAGTTGAAAATGATTACGGGCATATTGGTCTTCAAACCCTAGTTGTTTTCTAATATTAAATACTTGGTCTGCATCTTCTCCGCCTGACTTTAAGGCAACTGTCTCCTCAAATGGCAACATATCCGTCGTAAAAATATCTACCCGCCCATCGTTATTCATATCTGCCACATCTACGCCCATCGTAAATTTAGTGGAGTGATTCAATACCGAAGCCATCGACTCTGTAAAGGTTTTGTCTCCGTTGTTCAAATAGATATAATCATTCTCATGAAAATCGTTTCCTACATAAATATCTGGATAGCCATCGTTGTTCAAATCATTGGTGATAATGGCTAATCCGTAACCTAATGCGCTGCTATAGATTCCTGCCGCTTCCGTCACATCGACAAATCGACCTGCTGCCTCGTTTAGTTGATTCTCAAATAAACGGTCTCCTGACAATTCATCTTTTTCTTTTCGCTTACTCACTTTACCATAACTTCTAACGGAATGAACAGAATGATTTAATAAATACATATCCAAATCTCCATCCATGTCATAATCAAAAAAAGAAGCCTGCGTGGAATAGCCAGAAAAATCTACGCCATACTGCTGTGATGCCTCCGTAAAAGTTGCATCTCCATTATTGATATACAACAAATTATGTGTCGGTTCGTCCGATAATGGAGCTACCTTACAAATATAAATATCCAATAAACCATCGCCATTTATATCGTCCATACTTACACCTGTGGACCAGTTCGTCATGGCAGAAAGTCCACTTTTCTGCGTAATTTCCTCAAATTGTAAATCTCCTTTATTTAAAAATAGTTTATCCGCAGCTTCATTGGTGGTTAGTAGAATATCTTCTAATCCGTCTTGATTAATGTCGCCAATAGCCACTCCTCCCCCGTTATAGTAATAGAGGTATTCTAAGATATTTTTATCAACATTAGGTTGAAGATTATTGGAGAAATTTAGCCCAGAAGCCGTATTATTTTTCTCTTTGAAAAGTTGTGAATTACTGAAATTTGTACTTATTCCTTCACCCGTCTGGTCATTTTGGCAACTTGTGATGAATAAAAAAGTCAGTAATAAATATTTTAAATGTAAGTTGTTCATAATCTTTTTAAAGTAAAACTTTTTAGTATTTAAGTACCGAACCAAAATTATCTAATTGAAATACAGAAAATAAACTGCGGTTTTTCGACTGAATCCTAAAAGGATTCAACATGAATAGCCCCCAGTAAAACTGGGGGGTTGATTGGGAATAAGCTCCAATTTTGCAACTCTGAAAGAGTTGAACATAAATTTTTCACGTTCAACTCTTTCAGAGTTAGGAGATAAATCTTGATTCCTTTGACTTCCACCGCATTTCATAACCATACGGTAGCGTCTGCTCGGAGTTATTCACGTTTAACCAGCACGACTGCGCATGCGAGCGGGTCTCTCTGGGATTTAAGAAGCAAAAACCGCACTTTAAAATCCGCCCAATCCGTACAGCCTATACTAATTTACAGTACCTCGTTTTAAAATTTCAAATTTACGCCCAACACTATACTTCGAGCTGTAAAATAATTATTCCGTCGGTCAATCCCCGGTGCAAATACATCTACAATCGGTATATCCCCTGTATGCCCTGTGCCATTGTCCACTAAACTAGGTTCGGGACTATTCCCAGTATATTTTGTCAAAACAAAAGCATTTGTAACGGTCAAGGAAACTTGTGCTCTCTTTCAGTGCTATATCTAGCGTATCATTTGTTCCTATACTTACGGTTTGACCAGTATAGTTTTCAGTAGGGGCAACGATTAATTCCGTTGCATCATTGGGTATGTTCAAGTTATAAAAACCTTGAAAATCGGTTTGTGTATTAATTTTTGTATTTGGAATATGAATATTGATACCGATAAGTGCTTTACCACTAACAACATCAATTACACTACCCGATATCGTTCGTTGTGCGTAACTAATGTTGACCGAAATTAATATCAACAAAAATAGGTAGCTATTTTTGTTTGATAATAATTTAAATGCTTGGCTCATTAGGTTTTGTTTTTAAAAGACGTTTAAATTAGCCTAATTGCGTAGGTTATTATTTGCTAAAGTACTTAAATCCCCAAAATATTTTCTAAAATTGACTTTACTGAATTTGGACCTAAATTAGGTATCATTTTCGGATGATACAACAATCGAATGACTTCCACATCCAAGTTGCTGTAGGTTTGCACATCCGACCATTTTTTGTAAAAAATACTATTGGCATAAATATCAATATCATTGGGCAATCCTAATGATTGGGTCAATTCTTCTCTTAGAATATGTTTTTGAAATCTTAGTGGAATATCGTGAATAGACACAAACATATGTCCTGATTCAATACTAAAATCGGCATTTAGCTGATTGGTAAATAAACCCTCATTTTCTCTCAACAAGGTTGATGTACTTGGATACATTTGACTGTAGGTCGTTTTATCCCCTAAAAAAATGTGGAAATTAGAAACTAAGGAGTCTTCTACTATTTGGATAGAAAATCCGTCTGTAAACAATGGATTTAATTCTGCTATAATCTTCTCTAACTCTACTTTTAATTCTGGTACGGTATCTCCACTTACGTAAATGGACATCGGTTTTATCCATTTTTTAAGAATTGGCAAATTTTGACCATATTCGGATTCCAATGCAATCGACTGAAAATAGTCAATCAAATGCTTCCTCATGTATAGGTCTGCATTAGGCGAATAACTAAAAAATAATTCGTACTGCTCTTGCTTTACTAATGTGATATCTGTTTCAGTATCTAAATTACAGGCAACTCCTAGACAGATGATGCCTACCAAAAAAATGATATTTTTTAGTGGTAACACAAGAAGGTGCTTCGCTTTTAAACACTCCATATCCTTGAAGACGCTGGACTGTTTGACACTTGCCTTTTTCTTATTCATTAGTTTGGTTGGCATATAAAAAGCTTTAAAACCCAAACGTCAACAAAGAATCCCGACTAACATTGACCATAAGGTTATTATCCATCACTATAAAATCTCTGATTTCGCCTTTTACGTGAAATCCACTTTGGTTAGTCAGACGATATTCTTGATTCCCTTTATTTTCTAGATATTGACCGTAACTACCATCATAAATCCCCATTTCTGGTAAGACATAAAATAGGTTTCCTCCTAATAAAATATCCTCATCCCCATCCCCATCAAAGTCATGGGTCTCAATGGCATAAACTGGACTCAATTGTACCTCCATAGGTAAATCAACCGATTCAAATTGAAAATCACCTTGGTTAATCAATAAAACTGTTTTGAGTTGGTTCGTTTCTAAAATACTCGTCTTTTCTAACTCTTTAGGCGTGAAGATGGCTTGCATATCCGCACTTTTAAAAGACTCAAAGTCAGGAAACCGTTTTTGTAATTTTTTAATCTGACCCAATAAATTATGTCTTAAAGCATATGGATAGTCTTTGCCATTTTCTGCATTGAACGTAATCACCCCCTCTTCCATTCCGTTGGCATCAAAATCAGAAAAATATAAGCGTATCGGATGTTCCTCCGATGCTTTAAAACGACTATTCTCCCCTAAATTCCCCGCCAATATATCTAAATCACCATCTCCATCAGCATCAAACAGATGTAGGGTATTCCACCAACCCTTTAAACCAATATTTGATTTTATTTCAGTTGGTACTAATTTTCCATTATTCCCCACAAATAATTGAATATCCATGAACTCCCCAACCAATATCAAGTCTAGTTGTCCATCTTGATTAACGTCTCCAAAAGCGGCATCTGTCACCATTCCTACTTCTTGTAACGCAGGGCAAATTTGAGTCGTTTTATCTGTAAAATTTCCTTGACCATCATTTTCTAAAATAAACGCTGCTCCAATTTGTCCAAAATTTCCAACTTTTACTCGCTCGCCGACAATTAAATCTTCATCCCCATCTTGGTCAATATCTGCATGTCGCACTACCCCCGTGCTTATTTTATGCTCAGGACTTGGCAGTTTATCGTTTTTCAAACTAAAATTACCTTCCCCATCATTCAATAACAAATGGTCGTAATAATATTCAGAATACGGGGACAACTCTACCCCACCGCTTGCCAAATACATATCTAAATCACCATCTCCATCAGCATCAAACAACAGACTTTGGATATGTTCTGCTTCTTTTACTTTTAATAAATCGGGGTTTGGTGCTTGTACTACAAATTTCTGCTCTTGATTTAAAAATATTTGAGTGACTTGTCCTTTTGCACCCGGAAAAACAAGGTCTTCCAGTCCGTCCCCATTAATGTCTCCTTTTCCAACTTCTCCACCTTCATTACTTCGCATATGATAAATTAACCGTTCCCGATTAAAATCTACATAATTATTTTCTGTTTTGACGTATTGTAATGGGCTTTTGATTGGTGCAAAAAGTGTTTTGGATGAATTTTGGACAGCTGCTTGATTTACTGCTTCTACCTCTTTGACCACTAAAGTTTGGTTGGTTGCGATATTGGCTAATTGACTAACTTTGCCTGAAGGCCAGACCACTTTTACGTCAACTGCCTTGGCTGAACCTACACCAATATTCGGTCTAAAATCCATGCTCGATTCAAATCCTCTAGTAGGTACATTTTCGTAGTAAAATTGTTGGTCGCCCGCAGTAAGCGTAATTTGTGCGCCAATCCCAAAATGATTGGAGGTACTGGCTTCAAATTCTATTTTTAAATAATTGCCCGCTTCGGAATTCAAGGTATTTTCATAAACAAAACAAGGCATATTAATATTATTAACCACCAAATCCATATCCCCATCGTTGTCTAAATCTCCGTAGGCAGAGCCATTAGAAAAACTAGGCATCCATAAACCGCTCTCCTCATACTTCCTAAAATGAAAACCATCTATATTCTTATAAGCATGGTTTTCTACTTTATTAGAAGGAATAATATCTACCAATTCTTTATAATTTACGCCTTCTTCGCTAATGATGGATTTCATTACCGTTTCGTTAGAAACATATTGCAGATAATCTTGATTGGTCAAATCTTTAAAGATACCATTGGCGACAAACAAATCTTTGAAGCCATCATTGTCCATATCAAAAAATAGCGCGCCCCAACTCCAATCCGTCGCCTCGACCCCTGCCAGTCGGCCTATTTCACTAAAAGTATTGTCTCCATTATTTTGGTGCAATACATTTCTAGTAAATTGGTGATGATAGCCATTATTGACGTTTAATTGATATTTGTTCCAGTTTTCAAAAGTAGTGACGGTTTTGAGTCGTTCATATTCCGAAGGGAGCATTTCGGTAACAAATAAATCAGCCTGTCCATCATTATTAATGTCTGCAGCATCTGCGCCCATGGACGCCCCACTAATGGATTTCATTTGATTGGTCAAATCTTCTTTAAACGTCCCATCTTGCTGATTGAGGTATAGATAATCCCGTTCAAAAAAGTCATTAGAAATAAAAATATCTAACCAAGTATCATTATTAAAATCACTCACCGTTACGCCTAATCCAAAACCGATAACACTGCCATAAATCCCAGCTTGTTCACTCACATCATAAAATCGACCATCTCGATTTTCCATCAGTTTATCTCCGCCTAATTCATCCCGCTTAGGTCGTTCATTTTTGCGTAGATTAAAACTACCAATCGCTTGATAAGAGTTATTTAAAATATAGACATCTAGGTCGCCATCTCTATCGTAGTCAAAAAAGGCGGCATGCGTAGAAAACCCCTTATCATTTAAATTATATTGGGCAGCAGCCTCCTCGAATTGTAAACCTAGTCCGTCTGGATTACCCTTGTTGATAAACAATTCATTTTCCTTGTTGTCTCCTTTTATGTCTCCCGAATTACAAACATAAATGTCTAATAATCCATCATTGTTAATGTCTACAAAAGTGACACCTGTTGACCACGCTTTCTGCCCACCTACTCCAGCGGTAGCGGTTATATCTTCAAACTGTAAGTCGCCTTTATTGAGGTATAACTTATTTTCGGATTGATTGGAGACCATGTATAAATCAATCAAGCCATCGTTATTAATATCTCCTAAAGCAACACCGCCGCCATTGTAGAAATTTCGATATTTGTAAACGTTAAATTCGTTCGTAGAGGTGAGGTTATTAGAAAAATCAATGCCTATGGCTTGATTGTCTAATAATTGAAATAATTTCTTGGAGGTTTTTGGATTATCGCATGCACTAAGTATGAATAGTATAACCAATAAAATAGTTATTCTAATAGTATATTTGAAAAACATAGTTTAGGTCTTGTTTACTTTTACCTTATATTATAGAGCTGATAAAATAGAGGCAATAAATTGCTTAATTCAATCCCGCTATTTTCCCTTTCAGTTTATGCCGTAAATCGCTTATTTTGACGGTTACATCTTTAGCCGTATTTGAATAGACTAGTATCTCCCGATTTCCATCTATTTTAGCATAAGCCTTTATGTCGTCCTTAATCGTAATTTCAATAAATGGATTTCCACTATATTCTCTTAGGTATTTTTCTTTCAGTTTTTGAACTAAGATATCTGACTGCGTATTTTCATGCCATGGTGCCCAAGCAACATAGCTAAATATCATGTGCATGCCATGCATGACCTTTTTTTCGTCAAATATACCATAAAATTGCATTTCTACCCTTTGTGGATTTTGAGCGGTAGAATCTAAATACATATAATGCTTGGCAAACTTATTTCCAGAACCTTGGCTAACCAATTGCTGCTTATTCAATTGCCAACAGTGGTCATAAAATTCTTTTTGGGTTTGCCCTAATTTGAGACCTAAAACTAAATCCTCATAAACAACACCTGTTTGAAGTTCACTTTTGACTGCTTTAGAATATTCTGATTCACAAGCAACGAAAGAGATACCAATTGCTAAAAATAAAAACAGTTGGATACTTTTTTTCATGCTTTTACTATTTAGAGCTGCTTAATTAAAGTATGATTAAGAAAAATGAAAACCCCTGCTTTAGTATTGATTTGATTGGACATCGAGTCCAATCAAATCAAAAAAGGTTTTTAAAGGGTGAGCTAAAATAGATTTTCTCCGAAAATCTATTTTAGCTCACCCTTTAAATCCCTTTTTTACAAATTTTGCCGTTCGATACGGTCCCGATGAAAATCGGGATTAGGAACGCTTAGTATGGAATTTTTATAAGAAAACCCTT
>CALLVC010000045.1 GCA_938010785.1 uncultured Saprospiraceae bacterium | reverse complement strand
GGTCACGATGACTTCTTGTAGCGTGATAGAAGGCTTTAGGGCAATAGTAACTTTTTTATTTTTTGAAAGGCTAATTGTTTGGACCTTTCCTTGGTAACCCAAATAGGAACTTTGTAATTCGACCTTTCCTTCGGGTATTTTCAAACTGAAAAATCCATAGTCATTGGAAGTGGCTCCTTTCCCTGAATAGGCTTCCCAGATAGTTGCGGCAACTAATCTTTCCCCCGTTTCTCCATCTTCGATATAGCCACTAATGGTAAAGTTTTGCTTAGGCTTTTCGGATAAAATGATGTGGTCGTTTTCTAGTTTAAAAGTGACATTGGTGGTTTTTAAACAGGCTTTTAAAATAGCATCCAATGATTTTTGTTGGAGGGAAAGGCTGATTTTTTGAGTTCTTGAAAATAGGCGAGGGTGGAAGGCTATACTTATGTCAGCGGCCTCACTTAAATCAATTAAGGCATCTGCAATGGGCGTGTTTTGTGTTTCAAAATCAATGACTTTTGCCAAAGGTGATTGTCCGTGAAGGGAACTAAAAACGAATAGGCTACCTAAAAAAATCACTGCCCGAAAAGAATTCGAGTAGTGATTTTTTAACTGGACTGCTGAGTGTATATCTATAGATTTTCTAAAGGATTTAATCGAATTTTTAAGATTAAATCTTGCAATATTTTTTTTGATTGCACGAGCCATCTCCCCCTCTGGAGGGGGCTGGGGGGAGGAATTATTGGTATTATTAATAACTATTTTGTCTATTCCACCCCCCAACCCTTTTTGCCTTGCTTTTTTGCTCCCAGCAAAAGCCATCTCAGTGCGGGGAAGAATATCCTGCAAGTTCATAACCTTATATTTTTAATTGGTAATTTTTATGATTAGAACTGCAAATCAGTAGAATTAGACCACTACTTACAAATTCCATTATTTAATTCAAAGGATTGACTATCAATCTGGACCAAATCCATTTGATAAAGTTCTACGATATAATCTAAAACATCCTTAGGAGTAGCCCTAACAAAACTAGCGGTTAATCCACACTCCTGCATCGCTACATTTGTTATAGTGGTTTTTACCTTAAATTGTTGGGCTAAATCTGCAACAACTGTTTTTAAAGGGACATTTTTATAAGTCAAGTTCTTAGTTTTCCAGGCACTGGCATTTTTACTATTCACTTTTGTCTCCGTAATTTCATTTTTGTCCAAGTCGAATGTTCCTTCTTCTCCTTTTGTCAGTATCACTCCTTTGCCAATTAAAGTACTACTAAACTGCACTTTTCCTTCTTCGACCGATACCTTAATTTGGTTTTCGGTGTCGATACTTCTGACATTAAAAACAGTACCTAAAACCTTTACCGTTGCTTTCTCTGTCAATACTTCAAATGGGCGAGTAGGGTCGCTTTCTACTTCGAAAAAGGCTTCTCCTTTTAAGATGACTTGTCTTTCATTACTAGCAAAAGTTTCGGGATAAGAAAGGGTAGCGTTTTCATTTAGGGTGATAGTCGTACCATCTTTTAAGTCGATAACTTTAATTTCGCCAGTAGTTGTCTGCGCCATCATCATAGTAGGTGCTGGTGCAGGTCTAAATAACCAAACCGCTGCCAATAGAGGAATGGCGATAGCAGCAGCAATAGCCAATAATCTACGACGACTATTGAGCGGTTTAATCACTGCTTCTCTAGATGGCGCTTGATTCCCCTTATGCGCCAGCATTCGCTTTTTAAAGCTTTTGAAATCTGCTTTAGTATCAATATCCAATGGCGGCAAAATAGTTTTACTTTGCTGCCAATTTTCTGTTAGCTGCTCTTGCAGCAGGGAGTTTTCCTCCTTTTCAACCAGCCATTGATTGAGGCTTTCTTGCTCGGAAGGCGTGATTTCCTTTTTGAGCTTTTTATAAATAAGTGTTATGTAATTGTCTTGATTCATTATTGTGGTTTATTGCATGAACTTTTAAAAAAGAGAAGTCTTCACACATAAAACGAAATTTTCAAGGTTCCCCCCTATGCGTGATGAAATTTTTTATCCAAAAAAGTAAGCAATAATAAAAATAGATAATTCTTTATAGTGTTGAATCGCTAAGCGGATGGTTTTCAGGGCTTTAGTCATCTGATTCTCAATAGTTTTTTTAGAAATATCGAGCTGTTCAGAAATCTCACTGTGAGACATATCTTCAAATCGACTCAAGGTGAAAACAAGTTTACAGCGTTCGGGTAAACTTTCCACAGCAGCTAAAATAGCTTGTTTTAAATCACTGGTCTCCATTAAAGCTTGAGTAGAAACATCAGCGGAAGCTTGATTAAAGTCCGTAAATTCTTCCGCTACGCCAAACCGTTTTTTACGTCGAATTTGGTCTATACATTTGTTGGTGACTGCTCTTCTAAGGTAGGACTTTAAACCACTTTCTATCGTAAGCGAATCTCTTCTTTCCCAAAAATGAAATAGTACATCTTGGACTAAATCTTTTGCTTGATGACCGTCCATTAAAACATGATAAGCGGTATTAACCAAATAAGGGTAATAGGCATCAAAGATGCGTTCCATTGCCTGTTCATCATTATTTTTTAATAAGGCAAGGATGCTTTGGTCCTCGGATATTGACGAATTTTGCATATAACCGCAAATATAATATATAAAACATTAGCTAGTATATTCTTATCCAAGCAAAATCTTAAAACCATACAAAAACAAGAAAAGAGAGCAGAGAAGAGAGATTAGAGATGATTAATCGGATAGAAGCAAAATATATAATCTTTTTAAGCCCCAAATATTCCAGTATACTTTCATTACAATCAAGTCTCTTTTCTCTGCTCTTTACGCTCTTGTCAGGGTTGTGTAGAAAGTCAATAAGTCTACTCGTACGGACTACGTGATACACGCAATTGTACCCTATCTAATAGTGCCGTTAGGTACTTAACATAGGTAAACTCAGAGGTGAAAGTAAGCGCTATCCGTGCCGTAGGTACGCAACATAGGTTTGAATGCCATGTTACCCTACGGCACGTCGAGGAGTGATGGTGATAGTCTATAGTTACTGATGTTTTAGTACCTAAAGGCATTAGAATTACACTTGATTCAGATTGGCCAAAGTAAAAGCTCCAATTTTAGCATGTTGTGCATTGGATATTAAACCCGTATCCAATAGAATAACTCCAAAAAAGATAGCCCAACCGATAGCTCTCTGCCTTAAATCCGATGAAGCGCCATAAGCTGCTAAAGCCTGTTGTCTTACTGATTTTTTGTCAAACAACATCCATAAACTAGCTAAGTCAGTTGCCGCATCTCCATCTGTAATATCTCCCCAATCTATGATAGCATTAATTTTACCTGCTGAGACGATGATGTTTCGAGGATGTAAATCTCCATGCAATAAATATTTATCCTTGACAAAAGGCGTATTCAGCGCAGTCTGCCACAAAGCTTCTATTTTAGGCGTAATCGAATTCGTTTTTTCTTTTAAACGATTCATTCTTTGCCTTAAATCTTCCGCTTTATTTTTTAAAGGAACACCACGACTTAAATTAATAGGTGCATTTTCGGGAGATTTCCGATGTAAATTTTTAAGAAAAGCGATTAACTGCAATGCTGCCGAATCATGTGGTTTATTCAAATCGGCTGTTTGCCCCTTAACCCAAGGGATGATGGTCCATTGCCAAGGATAGGTATCGTCTGGTTGACCAACATAGATAGGGGCAGGAAT
>CALLVC010000044.1 GCA_938010785.1 uncultured Saprospiraceae bacterium | reverse complement strand
GTTTTCTCCATTTGCTCTGTCACTGTCTCATATTGAGCAGGAACTACTTCAACTCTTTTAGAAGCAGCTTTCGTTTCGATTTGTTCTGTAACGGTTTCGTACTCGTCACCTATCAAACACTTAGCATAGCACTTTCCTGGTTCTTTGCCAACAGGATCACTATCGCTTGGTTGAGCGGATAACGTGATGAAACCTAGCATAAATACCGTAGTAAGTAAAAAACTAATTTTTTTCATGATTGAAATGCCAGTTTTGTTAATTAAAAATAATGAGTGTTTATAATATAAAATAATTATATTTATTCTTTTTTACTCTATTGATTACCAAAGAGTTACCATATTGAAGTGCAAATTTAGAATATATTCTTCGGATAACATAGATAATACTTGGTTATGTTTTTACTTTGTAGTCCAAAATCACTAATTGCTGACATTGGAACTACCTTATTATCCTTAAAAAGAATTAATATTTCTTCTTTGGACACTGTATATACGGTATTGGATTCTTTTCCGGTTATTATTAATTGTGTAGCTGATTGCTTACTGATGGGAAATTTCTCTACTATGTTCTGACGTATCTTTTCCAAATAGTCACGCTTAAAAGGCTTATTACTGAATTCTATTTTAAATAAATTCCTATTTAGTAAAGATTTTGACAAATAAGATAAAAAGAAGTCATCTGAATTGGCAAAACTCTTTAAGGCAGAATAGACATCATAATCGTCTAATAGGGCAAAATGTTTTAGTAACGTTTTTTTCTCTTTTTTCTGCAAAGGTTTACTGGGGCAATGATAAAGAAAATAAGCTAAGTTTTCAGAAATGTTTAGCTTTTTTTTCTTTTCTGCTAATTCTTTTGCTCTTTTTAGCACTTTTACTAACATTTGCTCTGAGGCCACCACCGTTTTATGAAGATATACTTGCCAATACATTAAGCGTCTTGCTATCAAAAACTTTTCTATGGAGTAGACACCTTTGTGCTCTACTACTAAATTTCCATCTTTTACGGATAACATTTTTATAATTCGGTCATAACCAATTACCCCTTCATATACTCCTGTAAAGAAACTATCTCTTGTTAAATAATCCATTCTATCCATATCCAACTGACCTGATACTAACTGGTGTAAAAAGGCTTTGGGATATTCGTTTTTAAATATCTCTATGGCCATCGTCAATTTCCCTTTGAATTCTTTATTTAACTCTTCCATAAAAAAAAGAGAAATTTCTTCATGGTGGATATTGACTAAGGTGTGTTCTAATACGTGAGAAAAGGGTCCATGCCCAATGTCATGTAATAGAATAGCTATTGCCGCAGCTTTTGCTTCTTTATTAGATATTTCAACACCTTTTGACCGCAAAACATCTATTGCTTGAGTCATTAAATGCATTGCCCCTAAGGCATGATGAAAACGGGTATGCAAAGCACCCGGATATACGTGGTCGGTCAACCCTAGCTGTTTAATTCGACGCAATCGTTGAAAGTAAGGGTGCTCTATTAAATCAAAAATGATATTGTAGGGGATGTTTATAAACCCGTATACAGGATCATTGAATATCTTTTTTTTATTCATCTTTATTTTATGGCAAAAAATCTATTGATTCTTCACATATTTTAGTGAGGGGCTAAATTTCGCGCAAAAATAATAAAGGAATCGGTAAGAGTTGTTATATATGGGTCTAAAAGTAAAAGGCAGCCCTTTAGGGCTACCCATACTATGAGAAACGAAAGTTCTTCTTGTTCTTATCTGGTTAATACAAAGATATAACTTTTATATGTAAAAAAAATAAAATATTAAAAAAGTTTTATTAATGAAAAAAATATGACAAATCAGCTTTTTAATGAAACCTCCCTCCTTTCTTCCTCCTTATTCGAAAAATCTTACAATCCCTTTAATTTATTAGCCTTGTAATCAATTGGTAATCAATTTATTCTTCCCATAGAATTCACTATCCTCTTTTAGAACACTTCTATTTCTACTTTTTTTCTAATCCTTTTTGAAGACTGCTTTCTGTATTAAAAAAAATTATAAAAATTTTTATCGCTTCTTCAAAAAATCAAATGTAACTTTACTTTCTTCTTATCGAATAACAGTTATCATTCTATTAATAGGAGCTAAATTAAACCCTAATTCAAATATCAGACTTAAATTTTAAGCCCCCTTGCGTGGTAATATTGAAATTGAACTTGTTACTTGAATTTGAACTTAAAAATGACTGATATGGTAAAGACCGAAAAATTGACTTCTACTGATACTATACATTATACCACTTGTCCTCTCTGTAGCGCAAAAGATATTGCCTTAACATTAGCGACGGAAGATTATTCTATTTCCAAAGAGGACTTTGAAATCTATGCTTGCGGTAATTGTAATTTCCACTTTACGCAAAATGCCCCTGCACCGATGGCCATTGCGCCTTATTATAAAAGTGATGTTTATATTTCGCATAGTGATACCAAAGAAGGCTTAGTTAATAGACTTTACCATACTGCACGTGATTTAATGCTTAAAAAGAAGCGTAGATTAATTCAAAAACTAACTTCTGGTAAACGCTTATTGGATATTGGTAGTGGAACGGGCTATTTCTTAAATCATATGCAGCAAAATGGATTTTCCGTTTCTGGAGTGGAAATTGATGGCGATGCCCGAGCTGCTACGCTCAAAAATTTTAATATTAAGGTTAATCCGCCTCCTACCTTATTAGATGGTCAACTCTCTGAAAAGGTCGATGTTATTACACTTTGGCATGTTTTGGAACATCTACACGATATGGATGGCTATATGCAAAGTATGCATCGACAACTTTCTGACGACGGTGTTGTCCTGATTGCAGTACCTAACCATACTTCTTATGATGCCCAACATTATGGTAAACATTGGGCTGCCTATGATGTCCCTCGTCACCTTTGGCATTTCTCTCCTAAAACAGTTGCTCGATTAGCGGATAAAAACGGATTTACAGTAGTCGGTCATAAACGACTTCCTCTTGACCCTTTTTATAATTCCTTACTTAGCGAACAATACCAATCTAGTAAATTATCTCTTATCTTTGGGGGCATAATTGGATTGATTTCTCTTCTAGTAAGTTATGTTAATCCATCTAGGAGTACCTCTCCAATTTATATTTTAAAAAAGAAGTAGTTGGTGATTTGTAATTGGTAACTGGTGACTTGTTCACCTAACCAATCACTAATTACCAATCACTAATCACTAAGACATGACAATTAAAAAGATTGCGATTGGCTGCGACCACGCAGGTTATCCTTATAAGGCTGCTATCGTTAAAATGTTAGATGAAAAGGGCTATACCGTTTTGGACTTTGGTACACATACCCCAGATTCTGTTGATTATCCTGATTTTGCACATCCTACAGCAAATAGTGTAGAAAGTGGAGAAGCGGATTTAGGTATTTTACTTTGTGGAAGTGGTAATGGGGTTTCGATTACTGCTAATAAGCACCAAAATATTCGCGCTGCTTTGTGCTGGCAAAAAGAAATTGCCGAATTAGCTCGTTCTCATAATGATGCTAATATGATTAGTCTGCCTGTCCGTTTTATTAGTGAATCCATGGCTTTAGATATGGTTGATACTTTTATTACAACGGAATTTGAAGGTGGTAGACATGCTCGACGGGTAGGGAAAATGCCTTGTATGTAAAAGAGAGGGGGTTGTGTAAAAAGTCTTAATTTACAAAAAATCATCTTTGTAACTTTATAAAAACATTGTAGTGATTGTAGTGATTGTTTGATTGTTAGATTGCTGTATGACAAAGTGTTACGAGAACAATCAAACAATCACTCGATGTTTGAAGATTGCATCTTCAAACCAATATTTCATGCCGATAGCAATTGGCATCAACTTTTATCAGTCGATTACATATTATGAAAACGACTTTTCGTTCACCCTAGTTTGATTGTTAGATTGCTGTATGACAAAGTGTTACGAGAACAATCAAACAATCTCTACCAATTTCTTTAGTTCCGAATTAAAATTTATTTTAACATGTTGTTTTTTACACATCCCTTCCTATTTCTTCAACTTCAATAAAGCCACATTTTCTATATGATGCGTATGGGGGAACATATCTACTGGCTGGCACTTAACTACTTCATACTTCTCTGATAACACCTCAAAATCTCTCGCTTGCGTAGAAGGCTTGCAACTCACATAAATCAATTTAGGTGCTTCCAACTCTAATAACATTTTTACTACTTTTGGATGCATTCCTGACCGTGGTGGGTCGGTGATTAAAATATCTGGCTTACCGTGTTTTTTAGCAAATGCTGGTGTTAATATATTTTTTACATCGCCCGCATAAAAAGTGGTGTTCGGAATATTATTTCGAATGGCATTTTCTTTTGCATCTTTGATAGCTAACTCTATTTCCTCTATTCCTACTACTTGCTTGCAGTATTTAGCGATAAACAAGGCAATACTTCCGATGCCTGTATAAAGGTCATATACATTTTCAGTCCCCTTAAATTCTGCAAAATCTGCGATGACTTGATATAATGCTTCTGCTTGTTTGGTATTCGTTTGAAAAAAGGATTTTGGTCCAATCTGGAAAGTTACTTCTCCTAAACGGTCTTCTACATACGCTTGTCCATGGTATAGTTCCATATCTAAATCGTACATGAAATCGTTGGTCTTTGTATTAATGCAGTAATAAACGGAGGTCAAAGAGGGGATGCGTTTTATGACCTCATCTAGTATGCCTTTTATTTTTTCCTGGTCATTTTTATGGACACATAAAACTAACATGATTTCTCCCATGGTGGTAATCCGCAGCATTAATTGTCTTAAAAATCCTACATTTTCCCGTGCATCAAAAAATGCTAATCCTTGTTCGATGGCAATTTCTTGTACCGTGTTTCTTATAAAGTTAGAGGGTTCATATTGTAAAAAACAATGCTCGACATCAATCACTTTATCAAATGCACCGCCTGGATGAAAACCCAATACTTTTGCCTCATTGCTGATTCCACTATCAATTTCTTCTCTCGTCAACCAACGTTTACTAGAAAATGAAAATTCTAATTTATTTCGGTAGTATACCTGATGCTTACAGGGTAAAATTGGCAACATTTCTTTGACTTCTACTTTTCCGATTCGCTGAATCGCATTCACTACATCTTTTTGTTTGAAGGCTAATTGCTCTTCATAAGAAACATGCTGTAATTTACAACCACCACATAAATCAAAATGGGCACAAAAAGGCTCTACCCGATGAGCAGAACGTTGGTGAAATTTTTCTACTGTTCCTATAAAAATTGACCGTTTTTTGCGTCGTGCCATTACATCCACGATATCTCCTGGAGCTGCATCGTCCACAAAAATAGCTCGCCCCTCTTCGTCTTTCCCGAAACCTTTGCCTTTATCTACTAATTCGGTTATTTCTAATTTTTCTACCAAAAATGGTTTTCTTCTATTTCTTCCCATGCTACCAATGTTAAACCCCTAACGGGGTGGTTCAATCTTTTGAGCACTAATCATCTTGACAGTACTACATAATCTTTTAATAGTGTTTCTAAAAATTCGATTTTATTATTCGGTTCTGTATCTAATTCTAATAATTCACTAAATCGTTTAGTTATTGAAGACAGGGCTTCTTCGTGTGCTTGATTGGGATATTGCTGATAGCGATTAATTACCTTATTAATCAAAATCATGTCCACTTCATTAAAATGTTTAATCGCGGGATAAGTTGGTTCGTGATTCTCTAGACTAATAATTTTAAGCAAATCGTTCAGTCCTTTTTGTTTTTTTGATTTCAATTTAATGACCGTCGTATTTGCGGTCATATCTCCTAATCGTTGTTTTCGTTGAGATGCCGAAATGACCAAAGAGGCCACTACCCCTGCCGAAAAAAGCGTATCTATAATATGAAATATCGTTCTTAACAAATAATCACTCAACCCTACTTCTTCTCCATCTAGTCGAACTACTTTTAGGCTCATTGCTCGTTTCCCCCAGGATTGGCCGCTCATCATTATTTCTGACACTAGATGATACCCTAAAAAAGTGACGATTGGAATAAATTGTATCATCATCATTAAAGAGCCATCTTCCCCAAATAGGTCTCCAATCACCCATGATGCTAAAAAAATAATAACCAAGACCAACGAAATGATAATGGCCACATCAATCAACATAGCTACAAAGCGGTCTTTTAGACTTGCTAATTCATATTCGATAGTTACATTTTGGGTTGTTTGAATATCAATACTTTCCATATAGTTGATGGATTTTAGATTCAAGTATGTAAAACTAACTGGTTTATCTCGAAACTACTATTTTTGCGCCGTCGCATTTCAATCAATTCTAAAAACTTAGGCATGAACAAAGTACTCATCACGCTACCCTTGAGTGAAAAAAGATTAAAAGCCATCAATCAACATATTCCTGCGGATTGTCTTTCTGGTGAAAAAGATCTTTATGAAGAAGTCGCTGAGCGAATCCCTCATTATGAGGCTTTACTATTCTTGGGTCCAATGAAAAAAGGAATTGATGCACCTTTATTTGCCAAAGCTAAGAACTTAAAAATCATTAGTAACTATGGCGTTGGGTATGATAGAGTTGATGCAAATGCTGCCAAAGCCAATCAAGTTATTGTTGCGAATACTCCGCATTCCGTAACTGCACCTACTGCAGATTTAGCCCTCGGTTTAATGTTGAGTCTTTGTAGAAGAATTGCAGTTAGTGACCGAGCTATTCGACAAAAAACAACAGCGAATTGGTATAACTCGCAGCTACCCTCTACCACACTTAAGGGTAAAAAAATAGGTATCGTTGGCATGGGTAGAATTGGCAAGGCAGTAGCTGAACGGGCAAAAGTATTTGGAATGGAAATTTTCTATTACCAGAGAAATCGATTATCTACTGATTTAGAAAAAGAATACCACGCTACTTATTTACCCCTCAATGATTTATTGAAATCCATTGATATTTTATCTCCACATATTCCACTTACTCCTAATACTCGTCACCTATTTGGTGCAAAAGAATTGGCGCTTTTAAAACCCACCTCCTTTATTATCAATACAGCGAGAGGTGGCGTATTTGATGAACAAGCACTTATTAAAATTTTACAGGAAGGAAAAATTGCTGGTGCAGGACTAGACGTTTTTGCTAAAGAACCAACTGTTCCTGAAGCATTCTTAACGATGGACAATGTTATCCTTACTCCACATATTGGAACCGCTTGTAAAGAAGCGAGAGCAGATATGTTTGACGAGGCGGTTGGAAATTTAGTGGAATATTTTAATGGACAGGAAGTGACGAATCGGGTGATTTAAAAAAAGGACTATACGAAATACTTGTGACATGTGATTTTTGACACGGAAGGACACGGATTTTGACGGTTTCTTTGTTTGATTTGCTCTAGGTCGTGTTCAAAACATAACCACAGTATAATTTTCGCAAGAAAACATAATAATTCATAATTTCAAGCCGTGTCTTTCCGTGTCAAAAAACAAACTCCGTACGTACAGCCTTAATTAAAAAATGACGCTTAGATACGTCAGATTTTCGAAAATCTGACGTATTTTCCAAAAAGCTATTCTACTACTATCTCTCTTACACCCACTCCTTCTTTTGTAAAAATTCTTACCCAGTAAACGCCCGTTTTCAAGGCACTAATATCTAAGCTTGTTTGGTTGCTTTCTAATAATTGGTTCATTACTTTCTGACCAAGACTGTTAAATACTTCGATATTGCTATCTGTTAAATTTAAATCTTTGGCTAAGTCTATTACTAAACTTTCTTTAGCTGGATTTGGGTATATCTCAAATTTATTTTCCAATAGCTTCTCTTCGATACTTGTCGTTAAATTTTCATCAAAAATAATGGTTATAGTGGGTACGCTATTAGAAACGGTTACTGGAATTTCGTTGCCTGATGAATCAGCAACTAGCAAATCTATAAGGTCTAATTCTAGTATATAGTCTGAGCGAGCATCGATTAAATCAAGCTCTAGAATAAAAGCAAATTCAGCAATATTTCCTGAACCATTGACTCCCACTTGGTCAGTCTTAGTAATTCCATAGGCCACTTGTCCTTCTTCTGTTAGTAATTTCTTTCGTGCTAAAATATCTTCGGAACCTATAAAAGAAGTTGAATCATACGCTATTTCAACATCCCTAATCACCGTCTTATCATAATCTGCTGCCAATGCAATTCCATACAAATTATCAACAGGAACCGTGTTTGCCCCGACTACTAAATTTGCAGGAATACTTATTGTAGCTTGATTAGGGTTGACCACAATAGTGTCAGCAGGAAAAACTAAACTTACTTCTGGTAAACTAGCATCTATTTCAAAAACTTTCTTATCGGTGATTTTTTGATAATTTTTATCAATCGCCTCATAATCTGCCTCATTGACTAAGCCATTTCCGTCACAATCAATATGCTTAAAATCTAAAGCAAATAAAGTGGTTATATCCCAATCAAATGCCGCTTGTAAAATAGGTGCAATATTCGCATTCGGTCTTATTGCTCCAATTTTGTCAAACCCAATACCTAAGTTTAAGACATCGAAAATATTTACCAAACCATCTTTATTGGCATCTCCAGGAAAAACACAATCATTAAAATTGCATATCTCTGAACCACCTACCGTAAAGACAGGTAAGCAAAAGGAAGAAAAACATCCACTTTGCTCATTTTCGATGGTCACACAGACTTCGTATAAGCCTGGCATATCGTAAATATGGGTTAGGGTTAAATCATTGCTTGTATCTTTTTGTCCATCTCCAAAGTCCCATTCGATGCGGTCATAATCTCCAAAAGATAAATTATAAAAATCAATCGTGCCGTTATCTGCTAATTGGTCTGTTGGTTGGTAGATAAATAAAGCTTGGCAGCTAACCTCTTCTGGAAAAATTGTTTCTGGAACAATCGTATGACAAATAGTCGAAGTACATAATTCACTACTGGGAACAGTCACCGTAATATCCGCACAAATATTAATAGTAGGCGGACTAGTTGGGGTTGGTGTATAAATAATGGTCGGTGTTGTTCCTAGTGTTCTCCCCGTCTCATATTCATACCAATTTACCGTTTGAGGATGGAAATCGCCAAAATCCGTTTGATTAAATACTTCTAATTGGAAAGAAGTCGAATTGGTCGTGTCTTCCAATGCAATAGATTCTATTTCAAAATTACAAGTGTTCTCAATAGAATCAATTGGGTCAAATAAGGCTTCTACACAATTAATATTTATGACTTGTACACTCTCATCACAATCTGTGCTATCCAATTCGGTATAAGAAAATCGAATTAATTTACCGGGCGTTAACTCCTCTGATAATTTAGCTGGTTGAAATATAGTTCCTCCATCAGCTGCTACAATTAAGATTTCACAATTAAATTTACCTACTAAAAAGCCCCTACTAACAACTCCAAATTGGTCGCAGTCCTGTGCTTGTATCTGTCCAAAACTAGATAAAATAATTAAAAAAATAAAAAACTTTAGTCTTTGTAAGGTTGTAAACATTAGCGCTTTTTTTATTTTTTGGGCAAAATAAATCGCCATGCAAAGTGAAAAATGGGAACAGTGTTTTGCCTGTATTGAGTCCATTTCTCTTAGAACCTGCTAAGTATTTTACAAATATGCATTTCTTCTATTCCAAAAAAAAGAACAAAATGCTACATTTGTACCTAAAAGTAGTATTTTTATTTTAGTCTTAAAATACTGATAATCAAATATTTGTCATTATCTTATTTTTTGCTAATATTAGACATTTTGATAGAAAAATAACTTATTCTTTCATGCTCATTAGTTCCAAACTTTTATCGCTGTTAAAAACTTTCTCAAAACATGACCTTAATAGTTTTAAAAAATTTATTGCCTCTCCTTTTCACAATGAACAACTGGAGTTAGTCAAATTATTTGCCATTATTGACCAATATTTAAGACGTTCTGAAAAAGAACAAAAAACCAATCCTCTAAAAAAGGAAATCGTTTGGCAACATATTTTTGGTAAAAAAGTCTACAATGATGTTCGATTAAGAAGACTTTCATCTGATTTAAGAAAATTAGTCTATTCCTTTCTATCTTATAATACTTATAAAAAAGATGGTTTATCAGAACAGTTAAATTTGCTCAAAGCTCTTAGAAATTTATCTCTCAACAAACACTTTGATGGTACTTTTAACCAGTTGGCACAATCTTTAAACAAGGAGGAATTGAGAAATGCAGATTATCATTTATCTAGTTATTCTGTTAATTATAACTTATTCAATTTTCCTAAAACTGTTCCTGCTAAAATCAAGTTGATTAATAATCTTCAACACGCAGATTACCACCTTGAATGTTTTTTTATAATTAAAAAATTAGAAAATTATTGCGATTATATCGGCTATAAAGAAGGAGTCTCTTTTGATGTACAAATCTCATTGCCTCCTGCTTTTTTAACCTATGTAGAAAATTCTATATTTATTAAGGAACCATTTATAAAAGCTTATTTCTTAGTAGCCAAAATGCTATTGAAACCCGATGAAATAAATCATTTTATCAACTTGAAAGAACATTTAGATGCTAACAAAAAACGGTTCGCTTTACAAGAATTAGACGTTTTTTATATTCACCTGAAAAATTATTGTATCGTAAAAATTAATAAAGGAGAAATCGATTATTTCCTTAGACAGTTATTTGATATTTTTAAAACCTTATTAAAAGAAAAGATCATTCTAAAAGATAATCATATTTCCTCTCAAACTTATAAGAATATAACTACCGTTGGACTGCAATTAAAAGAATACGATTGGGTAGAAAATTTCATCCAAACTTATACTAACTATTTACCGAAAGCCCATCGTGAAAATGCTTTAAATTACAACCTAGCGAAAGTCTATTTCTCGCAAAAAAAATATAATCATGTCATTGAACAATTAAGAGAAGTAGAATATAAAAATCATATGTATGCACTGGGAGGAAAATCAGTTTTACTAAAAACATACTATGAATTAAAAGAATTTAATCCTTTAGACTCCCTAATTGACAGCTTTAGGATTTATATTCGCCGAAACAAAATTATTTCTAGAGAAGTAAAGCAACAATACTTAAACTTACTGAGATTTGTCAAAAAACTATCTAGTACGATTCCAGGAGACAAAAAAACGTTGGATAAAGTAAAAACTCAAATCGACAAATGTAAAGCTTTAGCTGGTAAAAAATGGATTCTGGAAAAAGTAGAAGAACTGGCATAACAACTAAAAAATTAGATTCATGGCAATGATAGCATTAGAAGGTATGCGTTTTCACGCTTATCACGGTTTTTACAATGAAGAGCGCAAAATTGGAGGTAATTACGTCGTAGATGTATATATTGAAATGCACTTGCCTAGAGCTGCATTTAAAGATGATCTGTTCAAAACCGTCAATTATGAAACGGTGCACTTCATCTGCAAATCTGCCATGAAAAAACCAACCAAATTGATTGAAACTGTTGCTGCCAGAATCATCGTAGGCATCAAAAAACAATTTGGAAAATTAGATTCCGTGAAGGTGCGGATTAAAAAAGAAAATCCTCCATTGAGTGGGGAGGTCGGTTGCGCTATGGTCGAACTAGATGATGACTTCGCACCCACCTGTAACCGCTGTAAAAAACCATTGGTTTGTTTTGATAAACCGGGTGGTTGTTGGTGTATTGATAAAAATATTGATTCTCGCCAATTATCTAATTATCAATCTCAATTCTTTAAGTGTAAATGTAATGATTGTCCACTGAATTGATTTCTATTATTGGTTTGCCTAGATCGGTTCACCAATCAACCATTTATAAATCTATTGGAAACTCATCGGTGATGGATAATGTAAAAATACCACTCCCCCCTTCAATGTTTTCGTGAATGACTACGGGTTCAGCGAAAGGATTGCCATCGTTGTCTATATAAGCAGAAACGGTTTTTTGATAAAGAAATTCATCTTTTGAAATACTGGTTAACTGCACTGTAATTTTTTCTGCGGCAGAGTAGGTAAAAACTGTCCCCTCCGCATCTTCCCAACTGCCTTCCTCTGTCAAGTCTATGCGGACCCTTGTGGTGTAGGTCTCTCCGTCAAAGCTAGCATCTGTTAAATATAATTGACGCAAGTCTTCTATAATTGGGTCTATGGGAGAAATATTAGTCCAAAAAACGTCAGATATATAACTAGTATCGGGTTCTTCTATCGTATGACTTGACCATACATTTAATTGATAATAATTTTGCTCACCAGCAGGGTCTTGAAATTCAATGGTTACTTCATCTCCTCTTTCTCCATAGATATCAACTCCAGCATTTGCTTCATAACTAGCATTTATAATATTGACTTTTGTTGGTAATTGCTGAGTCGATTCTATACTACCATAAGTAGGAATATCTGCTTCGTTCCCCTCCTCTCTAGCTTGACTTCTCACTGCAAGTCTAGCCAATAAATCAACATAAGTCCGACGCCCCGAAACAATAAATGATGCCTTGTCTTTAATAATCGGACCTTCTAAGGTCAATTTAGAAGAAATCGCTCCCAAAGAACCTTCTCCTTTAAATTCTTCCATATTCCCTT
>CALLVC010000043.1 GCA_938010785.1 uncultured Saprospiraceae bacterium | reverse complement strand
TTTCTTATGAAATGTTTTAAAGAGTTTGTAAAAGTAAAGGAAAATATACTCGGTCTAAAGACCATCGACGGAACAAACTGAAGTTTGTGCTACCAAATGTTATAATTACTTGACCAAAGTCATTGTTTGCCGATACATTTCATTCGTACCATCTAAGAGTTCTACTTCTACAAATACGACAAACACTGCGGGCAACATTTTTTGTCCATTAAACATTCCGTCCCAACCAACAGCGGCATCATTTGGCGGGCGATTCGTCACTTGATACATCAATCGACCTTCATAATCAAAGATTTTTAGACTTTTAAGGCGTTTAACGATATTACCTGTCAAAACTTGATATACATCATTATTTCCGTCGTTATTTGGGCTAAAAACATTTGGTAAATATACTTGACTTTCTTTACGCAAATTAACAGTCATAGATGCGGTGTTTTTACAACCATTTGCATCATATGCCGTGAGGGTATAAGCGCCATTTTGCGTAGGAATGGTCTTTATTTCTGAACAGTTTTCACAAGTTAATGGTACGGTAGCAGACCACTCAAATCGGTCAATCTCAAAATTAGCTTTAGGGGTTAAAGTAAGACTATCTCCAAGTATGAGGTTTTTAGTATCCCCTATCGTCAGTTGATTATCAATTGGCATTGGTACGGAAAAGAGGGCGCTTGCTTGACAGTCATTTTCGTCTTGAACAAATAATTGGTACTCGTTTGGCCGTAAATCTTCTATGGTAAAAGGTAACGCACCAATTGGCTGAAATAAAACACCATCTAAGGAATATTCAACTGTTCCATTTGCATTAGGCAAATCATAAATCGTAAGACGACCAGCCACATCTCCAAAACATTTTGGGCTAAAAGATTGAAAATCAATCTGCATTTCTGAGGCACTAAAAAGGTCAAAGGTAGCGTCTTGTTGACATCCATCAACATCCATTACAGTAACTTGATAATTACCCGTAGCTAAATTTTGTAAATTTTCCCCATCTGTTCCGTCTCCCCACAAATAAGTGTAAGGAGCTTGACCACCTGTTATATTTAAATCTATACTTCCATCTGTTGCTCCTTCACAACTAACGGCAAATCCAGCATAATCAGAAAACAATCCATCAACAATTATTTCATTAGCTTGATTCACTGCGATTCTTTCTTCATTCCTCACATTTCTATCATTAACTAAAACAATCGAATATTGCCCAACAGGAATATTAGTTAATATAGTTTCCACATCAGTCGTCAGAATAACGCCACGTTGAACCGTATCCCGCCAAAAATCATTCAAAATATAATAATTAAAAGGTGGATTCCCTTCTGTAACCAATAGCTGAATAGTCCCCTGACTAGCATCCCAACAAATCGTATCTGCTAATAATGAAAAACCTAATTGGCAATCATTAATAGGAATCAATGTAGTGCGGGTTTCGACCGTACTATCACAACCAAATTGATTGATTAAATTTTGAATAACCAAACCTGTATCTAACGGATTACAACTTTGTTCATCTAACGCTAGAAAGTCACTAGGAGCTAAAGTCGTATTAATCACCACCAAACTATCGCACAAAAATTGGTTGGTTAAGAAAAGTGTATCTATGCTTACATTAGCCGTATTACAAGTAGTAGTTGCCAAGCTAGTAGGTTCCGAAACATTAGAAATAGTTTGAGTAATAATCAAACTATCACAGCCTGCCAAGGTTTTCAATATCGCTGTATCTATACCTACTTCCGTTACATTACAGGTGAAAGCAGTCAAAGAAGATTGTGGTAAAATATCATCTAAAATCGTTTCGATAATCAAGGTGCTATCACAACCCACTGCGTTTGTCAAAACAACATCTCTAAATCCAACTTCATCGCTATTACAACTCATCTCCGTTTGATAAGTCGTATCTGAACGGAGTAAATTTGTTGTAGTCACCACCAAACTATCGCAACCAAAAATATTGTTATACCTATTTCTCACGACACCCGCTTCTGAAGGATTACAAGTAGTTGTCGTTATAGAGGTCGTATCTCTTCTTGCCAATTCAAAAGTTCTAATTACAACATCCATACAACCATCTACGTCTCTTTCTTCGACGGCAAAAGTGCCTACACTAGATGCATCACAAGTAAATCGAGTGTCTATCATGGTATCTTGAGCGATGACATTTATCACGATATCATCCATCGCTACACAGCCGTCTGCATTTCTAACAGAAACTTGATAGGTTCCTGCTTCATAAACTTTAGCTACGGCATCAGTGCTAGTATTAGACCAATTATATTGAGCATAGTTACTAGTTACACGCAACTGAGCCGTATCTTTTTCACAAATAGTCTCATTATCAGCGATTATTTCTACCGATAAAAGAGGCGGTTCTGTAATCGAAGCCGTCAAACTATCCGTACAACCTGCTTGGTCCGTGACCGTCACGCTATAAGTGCCTACCGCTAAACCAGTAAGCTGTGCTTGACCATTATATTGGGCATCTAACCAATTGAAAGTATAGGGCGTATTTCCAGCAGGTAAGACTAAAGAAATTGTCCCATCCGTAGCCTCAAAACAAGTCGCATCTGATTTAGTATGGTCAATAGAAAAATCGCATTGTGGCTCATTAATCGTAAAATTACATGTGGTAGTACAACCATTAAAATCTGTTATAGCTACGGTATAATCTCCAGCAGGAATATTCGTAAAAGATTCCACTCCCGTAGAACTAATAATATTATTAAAGCCCGCATCAACCAGCTGTATATTGTAAGGAGAAGCACCTCCAAAAACGGTTATCTGGGCAGCACCATCACTACCATCTTTAGTACTTACATGTTGGGTAACCACACAGTTCGCATCTAATCGAACAGGGCCTGCAAGCGTAACATCTGTAAATGTTTGTTCGCACAAATTAGCATCCCTCACAGTTAAAGTGTAATTACCTTGCCTTAGGTTGGTAAACACATTATTAGCTTGGTAAGGAGTATTTTCTAATTTATATTGATAAGGTGCCGCTCCACCTGATACGGTAATCGTCAATTGTCCGTCGTCATCACCTTCACATAGAGCAATTTGTGGTTCTGCATCTAGCAAAACAATTGGCGTAGCAGGCAAAATAGTAACCATTGCACTATCTGTACAAGCACCAGATTTAGCATAAACCGTATAATCTCCTGAGGATAAACCAGAAAATACAGGACTATCTACATAAGCGCCATTATCCAAACGATATTCCGCAGTAGTAGCATTATTTGTGAATATCGTAATTTGTCCATCTCCAAAATTCGCACAAGATTCGGCACTAGGTATTGCCAATTGGATTTCAAAACTTTCTGCTGCCTCAAAATCCACCGAATCTACTTTAATACAGCCTAGACCATCCATAGTCGTCACCACATAAGCCATAGGGTCTAAATCCGAAAAAATATTTATATCAACAAAAGCACCTGTATCTAAACTGTATTGATAAGGTGCAATCCCTGTTTGAGGCTCGACGGTAATTGTTGCTTTTTGGTCATCTCCGCAGGGAGTGGGATTGATGATATTTGTTAATAGGGGTGATTCTTCTAAAATTTCAAACTCAAGAGGAATAATACAATCAAAAGGGTTATCTCGAACAAAAATAGTATGTTCGCCAGCAGATAAATCTTCAAAATTTGGATTAAAATAAGGAAATAAAATACCCGCATCATTTAGCACACTGTAACTAAAATCTCCTGACCCGCTCTCTGTTTTGATGTTAATTCCTCCATCATCAATTCCAGCACAAGTTGCAGGTGTTAAGTCATATCCTGTAATGACCAAATCTGACCCTGCCTCAATTTCTTGCTCAAAAGATTTTTCACAACCACTAGCATCTCTTATAACAATATCAAAAGTATCTCCTTTTAAGTCCGAAAAAACAAAATTATTAGCTAGAAATGGTCCACCATCAAAACTTACCGTATAAGGTCTCCTCCCTCCCTCTGGTTCAAGTATAATTTGGCCTCCATTACCTTCCCCTTGACACTTTGACTGAGCAACAATGCTATTACTTAAAGTAAAACGAGTACCTCCTTCAACTTTTATATTTTTTGCATCTCCACAACCTTGGTTATCTATCACTTGAACTAAATAATCACCCGGAGCTAAATCTGTAAAATAATTCTTCGAGTCAAAATTATCTCCATCAATACTATATTGTAAATTGCTCCCAGAAGCAGAAAGGGTTATAGTCCCATCATGCCTACCTTTACAAGTTTCTCCTTTAGGAGTAGCCGTAAGCGGCACAGTTACATCCCCTCCAACAACAACTTCATTAACTATGCTACAACCATTGTCATCTGTAACGGTCACATTGTAAGTACCTGCCCCAAGACCTGTAATGGTACTAGAAGTGCCAGACCCAGTTTCCCATGCATAAGAAAAACCACCTGCACCTCCACTTGGATTTACGCTAAAACTACCATCTTTTTTTGGCCGACAACTAGCAGGTTTAATGTTAGAAATAGTAGCAAATATCTCTGGAGATGTTCCATTAACTAATTTAATATCTTCTGCTGTACACCCTAATGCGGTAGTCACAGTAACAGAATAAGTTCCAGCACTATTTACGCTAATCGAACGACTACTCTCACCCGTTGACCAACGATATCTGGAAAATCCTTCTGTTGCCTCTAGTGTAATTTCAGGGTTTTCACATAATGCCCCATTCCCCATAATTTCAACTTCCGCCGAACCAGGTTCATGATTACCTAAGCCAGAAAAGGTATTCACTGGATAAGCTATCCAATCTCCTGAACGTGGAAAATTACAGCCACTACTTGACGTAACTCCTTTAATAATACATGGTTTACGTCTCAAAGTAACATCTTTGGTAAATCTACCATCTACTATCCAACCATCTCCGCCAGGGTCACAGCCAATAGTTCCGAATAAATCTACAACTACACCGCTCTTTTCTAAAGTAAAAGCATCATTCCCATTCGGGCCAGCAGTAAAAAGTTGGTCGGAAAAAGTACCCAAAGTTCTATCACAAATTACATAAGGTTCGCCAGCAGGAATAATACCATTTAAGTTACTTAGAGTCTTTGGGTCAGTTGAACCGTTTCTATATTGAATGATTCTGTATACATCGGTAAGTACTATATCTTGGTCGGTAGGATTAAAGATTTCAATACACTTGTTATTACTCGTTCCTTCCACATATTCAGAGAAAAAAAGTTCTCCTTGAGCATTAAGCATCAAGCTACCAAATAACAGGCAGAAAAGAAGGTAGTAGTGTTTCTTTGAAAGAGTTTGAGTCTTCATTGTTTTTGCTCAACGTAAATTGATAATCAAAAATACAAAACAGCTTACTAACTTTCCCAAATTTCTGTGTAAATGAATGTTATGTTATAACATTAGATTAATACTTTATATAATACCAGAAAAACCAACCTTAGTTGTAAGTAGGTGGACAGAAATAAGAAGCGCTTAAATTTCGCTCACTTTTTTATCAGTTTTGGCATAAGAAAGCCTTCCTAATTTTTGGGTACTATGATAAGCATCTAAGCCAGAAGAAGTAATAGATTCCGCAGCAGCTATATCCAAATAGCCATCTGCCCCTAGTGCAGTTTTTGGAAAAAATATTTCGGCTACCTTGCCAATCATCAAGATAGTATCATTCAATGGAATAGGTATTTTTTGCACAAAGTTTAATCCAATTCTAATATGACTTTCTGCTACATAAGGTGCTTTAATTGTTTCACTAAAAATCTCCGTCAATTCGGTTGCTTCAAATTCTGATACAGCTATCGGATATCGTGCGGAAGTCTGGTGGGCTTTTTTATAAATTTCCGCATTTAGATGGTTAAACGTAAAATGGCCTGATTCCAAAATATTATTATAGGTATCCCTTCTTACCGTCACAGGGCGCATGATAAATCCCATTAAAGCTGGATTTGCGCCTATATGTACCACCGAACTAATTAAAGAAAGATTGGTCACGCCATCTTTACTAATTGTCCCACATAAATTGATACTCTTAAAACCACTCAAGGAGTTAATTAAGCGCGTCCGATTGCGCTGCTCCATTTCTAAAAAATCGCTATTGGTTAAATGTTGGATATTTTTCATAAAATATTTTTGGCTGTTCAAAATACCCAACAAACAGATAGACTTTATGTTTTACTTTTATTATTATTCAGTGTTTTTACTTTTAACCATAAAGCACACAAAGCGCATAAAGTTATTAGCACATAAAGCTCCACTAATTTATTTAACCTTTATGAACTGTATGAACTGTATGAACTTTATTTCCTTTATGGTTAAAAAATTAATGCTGAATAGCTATTTACTTTTTTAAAAAAGCATCCAAAGAGGTCCAAAAATTAGCTTTCATAGCAGGCACATCAATTTTCGTATAAACGCTAATTTTTCTATCCAAGTTATCGTGAGGCGTAGTCACCTCTTTTTCTTCAACCAATTCAGGATAAGCCAATGCTTCTAATATAGCAATGTCCCACATCGTCCACATCGTTTTTTCCTTATCGGTCGCTTTCCAAAAGCGGTCGTAAGTCTCCCAGCGATTGATTAGATAGTCACCTATTCCTCCCCTACCTTTCAGTAGTTCATCCATGACCGTTTTTTCAAACACCAAATGTTGACTCGTTGTCGCAGTCATCACTCTAAACTCTAAATTAGCAGTGTTCAACAATAAATTAACTGCATTGGGGTCATTATTGGTATTAAATTCTCGTTTACTCCAAGTCGCCGTTTCCACATTATACCAAAATCCCAAATAGTTAACCGATAGCTTAGGAATAATTTTAGGTTCCATCAAAACTGCCGAGGCAATATTAGTACAAGGTCCTAAAATAGCAATGGATAATTTTTCGCCTTCGGGCGTTGCTAAGGCTTGTTCGATGATAAATTTGGCTGCTGCTGAAGGCTGTGGCCGTTGTTCATTAACCATCGGAAAATTAGCACCTTGAGGGGCAGGAATATTGGTTTTGCCCATCAATTCTAATATCTCTAAATTAATCCGTTGGCTTTCTCCAACCGAGTCATTGGGTGTACGTGGATTAGTATGCCATTGGGCAGAAGTCAGCCCTATAATATCTAATCTTGGTTCTAAAAGGGCTCTAGCGATAGCGTATAAATCATCTACTTCATTTGCCGTATCGGCATCAATAATTAAGCGTAATGGCTTCTCCCTATGCTCCTCATTAAAGAAGCTTGTCGCTGGAAAAAGGCTTGCCAATAACGCAAATTTTGTGGTATCCGTTAAAAACGTTCTTCTTTGCATAGATATAGGTGTAAAGGTTTAGAAGTATAAAGGTACAGGTTTAGGGGTATAAAGGTACGGAGATAGAAAGCTTAATGAAGAAGGAGTTATCGATTGGTAATGTTTTTTTTTATAAATTGTCTTAATCCCAACGAGATAATTTTGGTACAGGCGATTAATTCTTTTTACTTTCGTCCTATGGATTTAAAACAACGATTTCAACAAGCCTCTCCAAGTGCATTTTTTTTAGAAAATAATGTAAAGGCAGTAGCTACATATTTAGCAAAACAAGCTTGGTTTAATAAAAATGAAGTACTCCTTTCTTTAGAAAAGCCAGGCGAAGGTAATATGAATTTTGTATTGAGAGCGATTACCAATCAACGTTCTTTTATTTTAAAGCAAGCACGTCCTTGGGTAGAAAAATTTCCTCAAATTGATGCGCCTGTTGAAAGAGTATCCGTTGAAGCACAGTTTTTCCAGTCTTTAGAAAAAGTGAAAGTTATTAACAAATTTGCGCCAAGCTGTTTAGGTTATGATGCGGCTAATTTTATTTTGGCCACCGAAGATTTAGGAAAAGGAGCAGATTATAGTTTTTTATATCAGAAAGACAATGTGTTGGAAGAGACAGATATTGATGGGTTAACAAAATACCTTTCTGCTTTACATCAAGTGGCTATTCCTGCCGATTTTCCATCTAATTTAGCGATGCGAGCACTTAATCACGAGCATATTTTTAATTTTCCATATTTAGAAGAAAATGGGTTTAATTTAGATGATGTGCAGAAAGGCTTACAAGCTGCGGCAATGCCTTATAAAACCGATGCTGTATTAAAAGCTAAAATAAAAGCTTGTGGAGCAATTTATCTATCCAAAGAAGGCAGGCATTTATTACACGGTGATTTTTATCCCGGTAGTTGGTTGAAAGTAGCGAAGGGATTAAAGGTAATTGACCCAGAATTTGGTTTTGTTGGCCCAGCGGAGTTTGATTTAGGGGTTTTGTTAGCTCACTTATTGATGGCAGAACAACCATCAATTGTTGCAAAATCTATTTTTAAGAAATATCAACAATCCGCAGATTTTAATGAGGGGTTACTCAGCCAATTTGTTGGTATTGAAATCTTGCGCCGTTTGATTGGCATTGCGCAGTTACCGTTGAGTTTAGATTTAGCGACTAAAAAAGAATTGATGACACAGGCAGCTAAGTGGATTATGGAAGAGAACGCAATTTTTTAGTCTTGATAAAGTAGTGGCTTTTCAAAAGTCTAGATAGGCTAAATTGTACGGTCTACCACATGCAAGTGTACCTTGCCTACTTTAAAGTGCCGTTAGGTACTCAACATAGGTAATCCGCAAGACAGAAAGGAAGCACTAAACGTGCCGTAGGTACGTAACATAGGTTTAAATGCCATGTTACGTACCTACGGCACGGCGAGAAATATTAGTGACAGTCTCTATGGTTACCGATGTTTTAGTACCTAAAGGCACTAATTTCAAGTGATACATTTGCGTGCATCAGTTAACCCATACAGGTTTGACATATCTAAAAGTTCCCTAAATCGCAGCATATAACTTATCCATCCGTTCCGAAATTTCCTGCAATCGAACTCTGTCACCACCAGCCACTTCCGCAGACCCCCAGCCTTGATACCCCACTTCTTTCAAAGCAGCATTCACCGCTGGCCAATTGGCATCACCATCCCCCAATTTCACTTTAAAGCCTTTCCAAATCCCTTCTTCATTTTGTTTTTTACGACTATAATCCTTAATATCAATTTTGATGATTCGTTTTCCTAAAGCACGTACCCAATGTTCTGGCCAACCATAACGAACAATATTCCCTACATCAAAATACCACCCAATCACTGGGCTTTCAAATTCGTCAATATATCGCGCAGCTTCAACGGGACTTATAAGGAAATTATTCCAGACATTTTCAATCGCGATTTTCACTCCTGTTTCTTCTGCGACAGGTAAAATTTTTCTAATTTCTTCTTGCGAACGTTGGTATGCATCAGCATAAGCAATCTTTTGGTTTACCACTCCCGGAACTAATAAAACAGTCGTTCCTCCATATTTTTTAGTCACTCTAAGCGATTCTTTCATAGATGCCACGCATTTCGCTCGAACCGCAGGGTCAGGGTCAGAAAGCGGCATTTTCCAATGTAAGGCATTCACCGTACCTGGAATCTCCAAACCAGATTTATCTCGAGCATTTAAAATTGCCTTTTCGTCCAACTCACTTGGGCTATCTAATTCCACCCCATGAAAGCCTAAATCTTTCACTAATTTAAATTTATCTAGGATAGATAAATTTTCCTTAATCATCCCAAATTTTAGGCTTTTTTTGATAAGTGGCTGAGTGGTTTGGCTAACTTTTTTCGTCACTAAATTAGTAGCAGTTGCACAATGCGTATTCGATAAAAAAGCTAAAGAGGCCGTAGCTACTGCGCTTTGTTTGAGGAAAGTTCTTCTGGTTGGTGTAGACATTGGTTTGGCTTTCGTTACAGATTAATTTAAGTAAGAAGCGCTTCCAGAACCTGCCCGCCTGCCTAGTCGGGCAGGTTCTGGAAGCGCTATCATTAAAAAACCTTATATTAATATTTAAATTCTTAAACAAACTTGGTCATTCCTGGCATCGCTACAGGTGCAGTTTTCCAGTCCAAATCCCAGTTATATTCATCTACCTTTGGTCCTAATATTTCTTCAGAATTTAGTGCTTCATCCCAAGTTAGGGTCTTACCAGTATAAGCCACCATTCTACCCCAAATTGCTAGCATCGTACTATTGGCAGCACGAATACCATCATTCATTGGATTGCCATTTCTAATGGAGGCAAACAGTTCATCGTGTTCTGTTTGGTACATATTATTTTTATCTTTTTTATCATGTTCTTTCTCCCACCGCCAATTTGTTTCTCCTTTAATTTCATGATGGTTCCATACATTGATATCACAACGACCTTTGGTTCCTAGCATTTCAATACCGTAAGCCCTATCCGTTCCTTTTTGTTGACGACTGTGGTGCAATCCTCTTGACCCATCAGGGTATTCAAAGGTAATCGCAAAATGGTCGTAAATATTACCATACTGAGCTTCTGTTCGAGTCTGTCGGCCGCCTATTCCTGACGCTTTAACAGGTAAAACATCTCCTTTTGCCCAAGACATTAAGTCTAAACTATGGATAGCTTGTTCGACAATGTGGTCACCTGACAACCAATTATAATACACCCAATTTCTCAATTGTTTCTTAAATTGCCCCCAACTTGGTTTGGTATCTCTCCACCAAGAAGCACCTGTATTATAAGTATTATAAATGGAAACGACATCACCAATTTGCCCATCTAACACTCGCTGAAAAGTAGCTCTTTTGGGGTAATCATACCGCCAGCAAAAACCAGACATGAATCCAAGGTTCTTTGCTTTGGCTTCCTTTGCGGTTGCCATTACTCTTCTAATACCGGGGGCATCTATCGCTACAGGTTTTTCAAAAAAGACATGTTTTCCAGCAGCAATACAAGCTTCTAGATGAGCGGGTCGGAAATTTGGAGGTGTTCCTAAAATAACGACATCTACATCCGTTTCTAACACTTTTTTATAGGCATCAAATCCAATAAATTTTTGATTTTCGGGCACATTAACCTTATGCGCAATATCTTCTCCCAACAGCCCATTATAAGCCACTTTCATATTCTCTTCATACACATCTGCCATCGCTGTTAGCGCAACATTAGCATCGGCGTTCAATGCTTGTGCAGCGGCCCCCGTTCCCCGTCCACCGCAACCAATCAATCCAACTTTTAAAATGTCAGCATTAAATTGGTGTTTCGATTGGGTATTTGCCAAAATATTAAAACCTACAGAACTAGCGGCTAAGGTGGACCCCGTTAGCTTCATAAATTTTCTTCTAGACGTATTGGTTAGTATCTTTTTCATGCTATAATTTTAAATTAATTTGGGCAATTGAACTTTTTGTAAAAAAAAATTTTTATAAATAGAAAGATAGAAAGCTAATCTACTGCTTTTTTGGGAAATATAAAATGATTCGAGTGAGGAGTTCGTTTTTTTAAATCGATTTCAATTTTTAGTTTTATTTTTGTACTTAAATTTATTTGAATGACCATACCTTTTATAGCAGAAAAAGCCATTGATACAGTTGCAGCATCTTTAAACGGGGAGGACAATGACTACGACCGAACTATTGCGGATATGCAGGCCAAGCAGCCTGTATTATTTTCTTATTTACTGTCAGAAAGCTTTAAATTACTCACCAAAGAAGAAAGTGAATATTTATTGTATTTGGGTTTAGTAATATGGAAAGTAGTAGACACAGAAGCCACAACTTTAGAACTATTAATGTCCGATAAAATAGAAGAAGCCGAAGAAAAAAATTGGACCTTATTGAATGAATCAAAGGCAAAAAAATTCAATGATAAATTAGATGTTTTTTTTGATAAATATCCACAAGAAGATTTATTGGCTTTTGTAGAAGATGCTTTAGTGGACGATGAAGACAGTTTTGTCACCAAAGAAGGAAAAGAATTACTTTTTATTGGCCTAAAAACGACCATAGACACGCTTTGTGAAATTGCGGTATAATTGTTGGATTTTATGTAATTTTGTATAACCTCCATATTCGCAACCTTTTCAAAATAAGTGTGTTTAACATTCGTTATACATTTCAAAGAAATAGTAATAATTATGGCACTTTTAGATAAAGCAAATTTAATTATTTATAGAATTCGGGAGAAAGGCTTAGAAGTCTTCTTAGTCAATCCAACTGAAGAAAATACCGCTTCGGATGAATGGACTTTGCCTCAAGGTCAAATCAAAGACGGTTCTAAAGCAATTGCGCTCTTACAAAAAGACCAAACCTTTGAATTAGACCCTGTTGAAAATGTGGAAGGAGAGACAGAAAATGCGATTGCGGTAGAAGGAGATTGGCATGATATACCTTCTTTAAAAAGTCTGATTAAGGAAGATGCGCATTTCATGAAAAATACCATCAAGCAAATGATTCCCGATTTGGAGCAAAGAGGTAGTTATTTTGCTATCAAAGAAGCTTTCAAAAAAGTATTGCCCAATCAGTACGAATTTTTAAAAGAATTAAAGGATATCATTCGAGATAAAAACAGTAGTAACTTCTAATAAATTTTAAATCAAAAATGTAAAATCTTAAATTTAAAAGTTATTACAGAACGGACATTTTTGAATAGAAGAAAGGCGATACATGTATAAATGTATCGCCTTTCTTATTTAGCATATCTATGAGTAAATTTACTTTTGTGTTATACGCACCAATTCTACTTCAAAAGCTAAAGTTGTATGAGGTGGAATCAAATTAGGAAAACCCTTTTCTCCATAAGCCAAGCCAGAAGGGACTACAAAAAAGGCTTTTCCACCTGGTTTCATTAATTGCAAGCCTTCATTCCAACCTCCAATCATATTGCCCACATAAAATTCAATCGACTTCCCTCTTTTATAAGAGGAATCAAAAACTTTTCCATCAAGGGTATAGCCTTTATAATTGACGGTTACCCAATCGCCCCATTTTGCATTTTCACCGGTCCCTTCTTCAATCATTTGGTAATATAGCCCAGATTCCGTCGGTTTCAATTCAATACCTTCATCAAGAATATAGTTAATAATGATATTCTTATCTTTTTCTGCTTGATTCCTCGGATTAGCTATTAGTTCGGAAGCAATAGAAAACAAGAGGTCATCTTCATTTTCTGATTTTTTGACTTTTACAGTGTCTTTGGGTGCGGGGGTGGAAGGACCACAGGCAAAGCAAAGGCAATATATCGGAAGCAAATAAAGAAAATGAGCTAATCTCATAATTTGTGGTATATGTAAAAAAAAGTATGTCTAATTAATCTAAGTTGCGGACAAGGTTAAAACTGGTAGTACGAGACCCGCCTGACTGCGCAGCGGGCAGGTTTATGCTGTCCTGTTAAAAGGTCTTTAGACCTTGATTCTACTAAAAAAGTACAAAGTCAACAGTACCGACCTAAAGGTCGCTGAACAGGACAGACTAAAGATTTGTACTACCAGTTGCAACTTGAATTAATTAGAACATAGTAAAAAAGAAACAAATGAACTCGTAGACCTTTCAATAGTACGAGCTCCTTCGCACTATTTGGCCGCTCGAATAACCGTATTCCGCTGAATCCAACAAGGCACTCTATAAGTCCCTCCCACTTTCAAGCCTCTAATAAAAATATCTTCCTTATTAGGCATATATTGGGCGTATTTACGGATAAATTTATTTGCTTCTGGTGCAGCAGCAGGGTCGAGGTTCTTAGCCTTATTCCACATATCCAAAGCTACCCAAACGACTATTTGACTATCAAATCCAGTACCAGGGCCACAAAGCGGTCCACTAGACGCATATAATCGCCCAATGACTAAATAAGGTTCACCCCAATTTGGTTTTAGCTCGGCGGCCTTCAGCGCATATTCTCTAGCCTTGGAGAATTTTCTTAAATGTACATAATACACCTTCGCAATTCGTAAGGTATATTTAGCCTTTTTCTCGACATCTGTTTCCGTTGCCAACAATTCTTCGTAATGCTCAATCGCCTCTTTATACTTCCCTTCTCTCAAGGCATCTGTACCTAATCTACCAGGAGAGGTTTTTACTTCGCTAACAGTTCTACAATTCTGCTCAAAAGCAGTATTTAAAGCAACTAAAGCCGTATCTTCCACCGCACAGCCACCCCATTTCAAACGACTATAAACCGTCGTCAAGATGTCGCAATCTTGTGGATTCGCTTTAAATTCTGTGTAATATTTTTCTTTGAAATAAGCACAATCATAAAATCCTTTAATCGTCTCCAAATCTTCTAGTCGAATCGGTGCATAGCTTTCGATAATTTTCCACGATTCACACTCCTTCCCTTTACAATCCGCTACTCCTTTGGCAATCGTCTCTTTGATTAAGTTTTGATATTTAAAGGCTTCTTCATTAGAAATTTTTTCTTCGAGGGTCAATTCTACTAGAGTAGCGGTAAAAGGATTGACAATAAAATAAGGCATATCCGTTCCTTCGGTATCAGCTACCTCTTTGAAAATCTGATAGGTATCAGCAGTAGTGGACTTATGTGGATAATTAAAATAAAGATTGAAGCCTTTCAGCCCTTTATATTGGGCAGCCTTCTTAGGGTAACACGCTGATGCTTCATCGTATAATTCAAATATCTTATCAATATAAGCTGACTTTTTATCATTGTCTGTTTCTTTCCCATACATCCACTTGTACAGCTTTACCCCATCCATAAAGTGATAATCTCTCAGACCATCCGCAGCAGGTGCCATCTTCATAGCTTTTTCCCAAAGCGGCATCGCTTCTTCAAAATTTTTCAGCTTAATTAAATCTCGATATAACACGTGTGCCGTTTCAGCATCATCGGGATTATCTGATTCAAAAAATTTACCACATGGACTTAAGTCGTCTCTTACAGGTGGCGGCGGCGGTGGTGGAGCCTCTACCACTTCTTCCGCTATTTTAGGCGTACATGCCAATACAAGCAAGAAGATAAAAATAGAGAATTTGGATAAGTGCGATTGAAAAGTCATTATTGAAAATTTAAAATGTAAAATTCAAAATGTAAAAGTATAAAAGTAGTTCAGTCATCATTTCGTTTCAAATCAGTAATCAGACTGTAAATATCGGAATTGATAAACAAAATAAAAAACGCCCTGTTCTACAAAGATGAGAACAAGGCGTTTTATGGTGTATATTAGTTACAGTTTCTAGATATTAGTTATATCTAACCGTCACTGTTTCTCCAATCCAACATCCAACTTTAGCAGTTTTTCCTCCTTGCATACCTCTCATAAATACATCTTCTTTCGGAGGAATAGAACCAGAGTAGATACCAATTTTCTTATTTGCTTCCTTCGCAATGTCTGGGTCAGAATCTACACTTTTTGCCTTTCTATATTTGTCGATGGCCGCAATTACAGCTAATCCTCTAGTATAACCATCTTTACCACAGGTTCTACTTGATTTGCCATATAAATCACCAATCAACATATAAGGTCTTCCCCAATTAGGACGCAATTTAGCTGCATTGTAAGCATTGGTTCTAGCTTGACCATTTTGGCCTAACTTTCTACCTTGAATAGAAGCAATACTAAAGTAGTATCCTGCCTTTTTACTATCATCTGTTTCTGCATCTAAAGCTTCTCTATACTTAGCGATAGCTCCTTTGAAGTCACCCGCTTTATACATTTTATTAGCCATCATCCCTGGGTTATTTGCTTCATATTCTGCTTGTCTTCTTGCATTCTCTGCTGTAGCATATTTTGAATATTTTGCTTCCAACTCGTCTAAAAATGGTTGACCAGCAACACATCCTTGTCTTTTCAATACAGGAATGATTTCCTTCATTACAGCAGGATCATCTGGAGCCGCATCATACTGAGGGCGTAGTTTTTCTACAAAATATTCACAATCGAATATGTTATTTTCAATCTGTGCAAAAATTGCTTCTACAGAACCTTTAGCTTGCTCATAGTAAGCCTTATACTTTCCGCCAGCTGCAATATTGTGGTCTGCTATTTCTAATAATTTAGTATAAGCTGCTCTAGCCTCTTCCTTATTCATTTTATCGTTTGTAAACTGGTGTACAACGATTCTTGCATAAGGGTCTAAAACGATATATTCTGTCTCCATACCACCTTTCTCTATTGCCGACTCTAAAGTAGCTCTAGTCTGAGAATAAGGAGTTACTAACTCATAGAACATATCAAAACCTTGACGACCTAAGTGATAAGCAATTCTCTTATCAGCTGTAGTTTTCGGTAATTTGATGCTACCTGATTCTAAACATGCAATTACACCTTCGTATAAACCAACAACTCTTTTAACTAATGCATCCTTAGCAGCTTGGTCAGTTTCTTTCTTCAGTTTATCTTTCAAAATTTTAATACCATCTGTATAGTGTACATCTCTTAAACCATCCGCAGCAGGAGCAGCAGCATATGCCTTTTCCCAATTTTCGATAGCTGCATCAAAGTTTTTAGACTTGACATCTTGTCGGTATAATACGTGAAAAGTTTCTGCATCGCTAGGATTAGCTGCTTCGGTAAACTTACCACATTGCGCATTTGCAGGTGTAGCCATTAATAGCACTCCAGCAAAAAATAGGATTGTCCCTAATAATTTTTCTATTCGCTTCATATTTACAATTTTTAGTTTTTGATTTTTTAATTTATTTCTAATCCAACAAATAAGTTTATTCTATCTTTTCAAGAAATCTTAATTAAATTTTCGCTTAAAGAACCAAGAGTTATCATTCAAAGTAAACCCAAGTGTAAATTCACCATAGGTCTCTTGTAAGATGGTATTTGCTCCTCTCCTACCAAACTCAGCAGACAAATTAATAAAAGAAACTTGTTGTCGAGGCAATGTAATAGGAAGTCCTAAACCAAACGTAACTCCATTTTCTTTGAGTTGTATCCCATCTATACTTCTTGGGTCCGTTCCTGAAAATCCGCCAAATCTATACCGCACTCTTGCCCAAAATTTATTATAAGAAGCATAATTTGGAATAATTTCTACTCCAAAAGATACTCTACTTGTATTTTCAAACGTCTCTGGCTTCGCATCATTTCTATAATCGCTCCAATTTGCTAGATCATATCCGATACCAATTTTAAATCTAGAAGCTCCTGATAAAACAGCCCCAAATCCAATTCTTCCCGGTAAGGTAGCTTTTCCCTGCACATTGCTAGTATTCAAAATAGTATCCGTTGAAATAAGCGATACATAAGCAGGGTTCGTACGAGTATAAAACTGAGAGCTGTTAGTATTAAGACTACTTTTGGAGTCTGCTGTCACACCAAGGGTCAAAATTTTAATCTTTTTCAGGTTATCGGTGTTAAATGAAAAATTGTATTGTGCACCAAATTTCCAAGTAAAGCCATTGATACTAAAATCATCAACCAAATTATTTTGGTAACCAGCAGTCAAGTCATTAAAAAGGACACTTCTGGTATTTTCAATTTTTCCAAAAACATAACCAAGATTAAATCCAGCTGCAAATTGTTTATATCTGAACCCATTGGCCCACATAAAACGATTCGTTCCTCCTTCTCCGCTAAAATTACTAATCACACCTCCTATATCTTCTACATCCCCTGTTGTTTGTACGGTATAACCGACCAAGGTATAAGGCACTAAAGCAAAAGACATTCCCCAAGAAAAATTCCGAACTTCTCGCTCAAGTAAATCATTCACTGGATTGTTCAGGGTAAACCCCAATGCTAAATGAGACATATTCCCACTTAAGTTTTTATTACTTTGGTTAGCCGACTCCCAATTAGAATTTCGAGCATACAAACCAAAATCAAAAGCTGCCATCTGCATAAAACCTAAAGAAGCAGGGTTCTCCAAATTTAGATGATAAGCATCATTAAAAGCATGGGTAAAACCAGGCGTTGCTCGAAGGCTCACGAAATTCTGGTTTAAAAAATCACCTAAGCCAAATCTGGAATAGGGTGAATTATTCTTAGGCTGAGCCATAGCAAGTGTTACCACGAAACAAGCAGCCACGGTCAATAAAATACGTTTACAAAAGCTCCACATTATAATCAAGGATTTTATTTAGTCCGACTAGGACTAAGTTTGAATGCGCAAATATCTTAGTTTTCAACCGTTTAGCAAAATATTCGGCATCTCCTCCTGTTAAGGTTGTGTTAATCCCTTCATATTTGTCGGAAAAGAACTGAATCCAAGCCTCCATTTCTAAGATATTACCTAATCCACCTCCAACTTGTAAAGCGTCCGTAGTATTTTTACCGATACCATCTTTAACATCTTCTGGCTTTTCCACTAGTGGAAGTTTAGCCGTAAAATGCTGCATAGCTCGAAATCTCATGTTTAAACCCGGTGTAATATTACCCCCCAAATAATTCCCATCGGCATCGATTACATCATAAGTTGTACAAGTACCCGCATCAATAACCAAGCTCGGTTCGCCTGGAAAAAGTACATATGCCCCAACAACAGCTGCCAATCGGTCCTTACCCAATGTTTTGGGAGTACCGTAGAGATTTTGAATGGGCAAAGGTGTATCCGCATCTAAATTGAGAAAATACCAATGCTTACTCAAATAGTTTTCCATCCGTTTATTTTCTGTCTTTACAGTAGAGCAGATGATATTTTCAATATTTTGGTTGTTTACGATTTCTTTTAAATCATTTAATGTCCATTTTTTAACTACAATTTTCTCTTTTAGTTCTCCTTTTTGAAAAAAACCAAATTTTGTCCTCGTATTTCCAATATCAATAGTTAAGTTCATTCTAGTTATTAATTGTTAGCAACCATGCTTTGGACACATTCGCAACTCATACATTCAAAAGACGTTCAATTATACCTTAAAATGTCTTAAAGGAAATTTAAGGTTGTGTTAATTAAGACACCAACTAATTCTGCATTGGAGGGGAAACAGGCGCAAAAATAAGGTAGTTATGCTAAAATCCATTCAATTCTTTTAGAAAATTTCCACAAAACAACTAGGTTAAATTAAAATCGTTTTGTTAACAAACCATTTATGATGGTAACAGTCCATTAACAGAATTTAGATAGCCAAATCCGAAATGAAGTACTTTTTTCTACTATTTCTTTACATCCTATTTGCTCACTCCCTGAACGGACAACCACAAAATGATGATTGTGAGGGAGCTATTGATTTAGGCGTACTACCCTATTGTGAAAGCAGGCTTTTCTCCAATATAGCAGCAACACCAAGTAATATTGGCATCAATAATATCCCAGATTGTTTCAATGGTGGGTCTATAGAAAATGATGTTTGGTTTAAATTCACGATTCCAGAAGATGAAAATAGTCAAAATTTTAAAATAACACTGACGGGAGATACGGAAAATGGAATAATAAATCCACAATTAGCTGTTTATAGAGGCGCATGTGAAACGAATGAACTATCAGAATTAGGTGTTTGCCAATCTGCCGAAGCTGGCGAAAACAACATTACCCTCGAAGCAATTGACTTAAAAACAAGTACTCAATATTTTTTAAGAATAAACGACTACTCCCCAACCGCAAGCCCTAATTGGGGAAACTTTTCCATATGCATAGAAACCTTAGCGCCTTTTTTTAATATGGGAGAAAGCACAGGAACAGGACTTTGTGAAGGTACTTTATTTGATTCTGGTGGGTTAACTCAAGATTATGAAGTCAATGAAAATAATTCCTTTACCATCTGCCCTACTGCTTTTCACCGATGTATCGAAATTAATGTAGAAGAATATGACACAGAAAAGGATTTTGATTTCTTGACGATATATGAAGGAGAAAATACAAGTGGGCAAAAATTAGCGACTATCAATGGAACAGGTTGGCAGACTTTGGTCAATGCAAAAAGTGATTGTATCACAGTACAATTCACGTCCGATGGGTCTCAAAATGCTGGGGGTTTTAGACTAAGTTGGCAATGTCAAGTAGCAGACTGTCCCGAAAGTGAACCTACCACGTGCGCTGCACCTGAAACTATTAATCAAATTCCTTTTCGAGCTAGTAATCTCACAACCTGTTTTGCTGGAAATAATGTTGAAATTGGACCATGCGGAACAGATGATTTTCTAAGTGGTCAAGAATATATTTTGGCCTATGACTCCCCCGGAGGAGAATGTATAGCAGTTAATATTACTGGACTTATACCTGAAACGGGTATTTCTATCATTCAAGGCTGTCCTGAAAATGGTGAAGGCGTTTGTATAGAACAAAAAGAAGTTGCCAATGGGCTAGACTTCATTTTTTTACCCAACGTCGCTTTAAAAGAAAAAGGAACGTATTATTTTCTAATTGCCAACGAAGCGAATTGTACACCTTTCGATATAGACATCACGACTTCCTCAACTTGTCCAAATACTTTTCCATCAGCCGCCAACTGCGAAGATGCTTTAATCTTAAATGGCTGTAGCCCTGAATTACCTGCTGCCTTAACCGTAGAAAGAGGAGCCGGTGACCCTGATTTTTTCAAATTTGGTGTTAATAATGGATGTTGGGATGGTGTATTTGCCACCAATTACACTTGGTTTACTTTCGAGGCACAAGGAGATGGAAAATTTGCCTTTCTGTTAAGTAATAATGACCCCAATGGAAGTGTTGATATAGATTTTAATATTTGGGGTCCTTTCGAAAACAAAGCAGCTGCGTGTACAGCCGCTGATAATTCTCAACCAATCAGAAGTTCGTGGGCGGATAATTTACTTTATAGTCTAACAGGTCTGGCGAACATCAATCCAGAATTAGGCACCCCCGTTACGAGCACTTGTGAAGACGCCTTCGGTGAAGGTTTTCTAAAACCACTGCAAGTTAAAAAAGGAGAAGTTTATGTGGTAATGATTAATGATTTCGACGGTGTAATTTTTAGTGGTGCCATAGAAATAGATTTTAGTGGTTCAGATGAAGGCGTATTAGCTAACATTTCTGGAAATATAAGTACCGTTCAAGATACCTTTATTTGTGAAGGAAGTAGCATTGAATTGACCACAAAAAATGCTTCTGCCTATGATTGGAGTCCATCTGAAAGCCTAAGCTGTCGAACCTGTCCCAATCCAATTGCTACCCCTACGGAAACGACGACCTATACCCTAAATGCTCGCACCGTTTGTAATACAATCACCGAAGAAATAACGATAGAAGTCATTAAAGCCAATGTGGGAGCGGACCAAACTGTTTGCCAAGGAGCAATGGTCCAATTAAATGCCCATACCAATTCCGACCAAGTAAATTATCAGTGGATGAGTCCAAACGGATTAGCTAGTTTAAGTTGTACGGATTGTCCCAATCCAACTATTCAAGCAAATACGCCAGGGATTTTTGATTATATCGTAGAAGTTAGCAGAGCAACCTGTGTCACTAGAGATACCATGAGGTTAACGGTAATAAATGGACAAGCACCTAACTATGCTATCGCTGACAATCAACAAATATGTTTAGGCACTGCATTAAACTTAGGTGGAAACGCGGTAGACAATCAACAATACGAATGGACCAGTAGTGATAATAATTTCAGTAGTAGTCAAGCAAATCCAACAGTTACCCCAACTACTTCAACGACTTACTATCTAACAGTTTCCACTGATAACTGTAGTCAATCCACAAAAGATAGCGTAGTTATTGAAGTCAATGAACAACCTATAATAAATCTAAAAAACGATACGACTATTTGCCAAGCCACTCCCATTCTTTTAGGAAATATAGTGATTGAAAATGATGTTCAGTATCAATGGGTAGCAGAAGATATAATGACCCTCAATGAGTCAACGTCCGCAAATGCAATCGCTACACCAAATACGACCACCACTTATACCTTAACGGCAACTAGGGGCGCTTGTAGCAATAGCGAGTCGATTACGATTGAAGTCCTTCCTATTGATATTGATTTTCAAAATCAAGAAGATTCCATTGCACTTTGTTTAGGAACAGCATTAGATTTAAATATCACGAGTATACCCGAAAATGCAGTCGTCCAAATCAGCACCTTAGATGGATTATTTCAATCTATGGAGCGTCAATTATTTTTAACTCCAACGACCAATCAAACCTATATTGCAAGAATAGCAGCAGCAAACGGTTGTGAAGCAGTAGACACCCTAGTCATTACAGTAGATTCTTTGCCAGACAATAGAATGATTTCGCCAACCGATACTACCGTTTGTCTAGGTACTGAATTAGTTTTAAGTGCTCCTATTTATGATCCAAAATTTTATCCAAACATCGAACACCAATGGGTAGGAACTACCGGCTTTATCACACCAGATTCTTTTTACAATGTAGTGGTCAATCCTTTAGATACGGTTGTTCTAAAAAGAGTTGATAAAAATGGGGCTTGCGTTGACACAGTAACTACTACAATCAATGTCATTCCATTTATTGAAGTCGCTATTTCCACTGAAGAAGATTTAATTTGTGCAGGAGAAAGCACTCAATTAATAGCAGACTTACCCGAAGGAGCAGAAAATATTAGTTGGTCACCTATAGAAAATATCGACTGTACAGGTTGTCCAAATCCAGAAGTCACCCCCAATCAAACCACCCTTTATACCTTGTCTGGCACTTTGGAAAATTGTCCTTTAATGGGTTCAATTGAAGTCGCAACGATTGATTTTTCCAATACACAAATTGTCAATTACAAATCGCCTTCTATCTTTATTGGACAAAGCGTAGATTCTATCTTCTTAGAAAGCAATCTCCCCTCTATTGAAAGCATCGAATGGTTTGAAAATGGGCAACTGATTGAAGGAGCAATTGATAGTGTGTTAAATTATATTCCATTGGCCAACGAGCCTATTTCCATGGAAAATAGAACTGTCCTAATTGAAGCCAAAATAACTACAGCAGAAGGCTGTACCTATATTGCGGAAACAAGCATCACGGTCAAACCGCCACTCGTTCCAAATGTCTTCACACCCAATAATGACCAGAAAAATGATTTTTTTAATATCCTATTGGCCAATCATAGTGAAAACATCGCAGTCTTTAAAGTCTACAACCGATGGGGCAAGCTCATGTACGACAACGATGACCCTGAAAAAGGTTGGAATGGTGGCTTGCGGAATAACATCCATGAACTAATGCCCTCCGCTGTTTATGTTTATGTAAT
>CALLVC010000042.1 GCA_938010785.1 uncultured Saprospiraceae bacterium | reverse complement strand
AAAGGTAAAACGGTTGGTATTATTGGCTACGGAAATATGGGAAAGTCCTTTGCCCAACGATTAAGCGGATTTGATACGGGTGTAATTGCCTATGACAAGTATGAGAAAAATTATGGTAATAAATATGCCAAAGCTGTGGGTTTAAAAACAATTTTTAAGGAAGCAGACATTTTAAGTTTGCATATTCCTTATGATCAACATAATCACTACTTCGTAGATAAGGATTTTTTAAAAAAATTTAGGAAGCCTATTTATATACTAAATACTGCTCGTGGATTGGTACTAAATACAAAGGATGTGGTAAAAGCTATGAAAAAAGGAAGGGTGCTAGGAGTGGGTCTTGATGTTTTGGAATATGAAGAGCAGTCCTTTGAAGCATTTAAAGGGGATGATTTACCTAAACCATTTCAATATTTAATTAAATCTGATAGGGTGGTGTTGTCTCCACATATAGCTGGTTGGACAATGGAATCCAAGTTAAAACATGCGCAGACTATAGTGCGAAAAATAATGTCTTTAGCTTAATTGATTTCGCATAAAAAACAAAATACGTTACTAAATATCATTAGTAACGTATTTTGTTTTTATAGATACTTTTCATTTTATCCCTCAAAATGTAGAGACAAAGTAAAAGTACGAGACAATACTTTTTCTATCACAGTAGATTGAGGTAAAGCAGAATCAAATATTAATGTATTTCCCAACCCTTGAGACATTTTAAGCTCTGGCGAAAAAATGAAATAAGGGAAGAAAAATTGTATGCCTACTCCGATTTCTCCTGCGAAATCTGTGGGTGCTATTTTTACTTGCTCATCTGCTTGACGAGCTTTGGAATCACTTGCTACATCAAATCCATATTTTACACCTGCCACTACGAACAAACGCATATCTTTATAAGGGGCTGATTTATATCTTATGTGAAACGGCATTTCTACCAAAACCGATTCTATTCTTCTAACAAATGCACTATTGGGGTTGTTAGGCTCTGGACCGGGCGTAAAATGCAATTGTCGTTCTGCAAAGGATAAAGTCGGCAAAAATCTAAAATCAAAAAATTGACCTATTTTTAAATTTGTGACAATACCTAAATTAAAACCTGGACCGCTTACTCCGTCTGCCGTAGAAATTTGATTATTATTGATAAAAGTCTTCGAGTGGAATACCCTGTAGTTTGCTCGATTAAAGCCTAAAGTAATACCAAAATAATAGGGCTTTTGTTGGAAATCTAAAAAGTTATAATTTCCTCTAGCATTTTGTGCAGTTAATTTTACAGTTTGAAGTAGAAATAAACACCCTATTATAGCGATAAGTTTCCCTATTTTTAAACTCGAAACTTGAACTACTTGAAACCTGTGTAAACGGAGCAAATCCCTAAACTTAATTTTTTGCATTGATTTGAGTTAAATCCTGTTTCTTTGAGAACATCTAAAAAATCTTCTCCATCTGGAAAAGCTTGGACTGATTCATAAAGATATTGATACGCTTTTGGGTCCTTAGATGTTACTTTTCCTATCAATGGAAGTACATATTTAAAATATAGATTAAACAATTGTTTGAAGGGAAATATTGTGGGGCGGGAGAATTCTAATACAACTATTTGTCCGTTTTTTTTCAAAACTCGGTTTATTTCTTTTAAACCTGCATTTAAATCTTCAAAATTTCGTACGCCAAATGCTGCGGTGGCTACGTCAAAGGTATTGTCTTCATACTGTAAATTTTCACTATCTCCTTGATCTAAACGTATTAAATTATTTAAACCCTTCTTAGCTACCTTTTTTCGACCTATTTCTAACATTTTACTAGACAAATCCATGCCAATAATTTGCTTAGGTTTTAATTGTTTATTTATTTCGAGCGTTAAATCTGCTGTACCAGTAGCCACATCTAAAATAGTTTCAGCCTGTTTATTTTTTATCATTCCAATTGCTTTTCTACGCCATAATACATCAATTCGGAGGGTTAAAAGCCTATTCAGAAAGTCATAATAAGGTGCAATGTTGTCAAACATTTTCCCGACTTGTGTTTTTTTACTCCCACCTGCTTGATATGGTTTTACTACTTCACTCATTGGAATACATTTAAAATTTAAAAAAAGGATGATTTGCCATAAAACTATTATTAGACTTTAATCATCATTACAAAAGTACCTTATTTTTTCACATAGGAAAAGCACTTTATTATAAAACTTCAAAATTTTCTGAAAGTTTAGAATCTTTCAATATTATTTTACCTTTCGAGGTATAACAATCGATAAGCATATTGAGAAATGGCGTTTTTTGCAATATTTCTGTTAAAATCATATAGTTCATCTAAAAAATGAACCTATTTTCCTTTGATTATCAGCTATTTATTTTGACTCTAGAGCGTCAGATAAAAAAGTAATAAATATCCGTGTTCCTTCACTAATCCGTGGTATTGATTACTACCACGGATTAGTGAAGGAACACAGATATTAGATTGATATTAAATTACAATAATATTTTTTGTAAAAACGATGTTGCTTATTTGTTAAATTACTTTTGTTTTCCCTTCCTTTGGTATGAAATTTGTAAGTAATAATATAGTTGTTCCTCCCTTTTCCCTCCTATCCCTTATCCTCTCAATTATTTACCACCTCCATTTTTAAGAATATTTGGAAATTAATTTCAGCAATAAGTCAAATCGTATTCCTAAATCGTTGATTTTGAATTTATTATGATTTAGATGTTTTGTTTTCTTTCCAATTGTTCAAATTCAAATTGTCTCTTTTGAGAGATTATAATTTCTTTCCTCCCTTACTGTTTCGAGTCATAAATAAACACATTTTAGATGAACAAAAAGGTGTACACTTGGATTATTGGAGCATTCTTGATGTTAATTTTAAATATTTTAGGTACACCTAATTTATTTGCACAAGCAGCGACCTTTGATTTAAGATTTCTAACGGAGGTTGATTGTAATCAGGATGGATTCACTGCTACCTTACAAATGAAGGTTCGGAATGATTCCTTTCGTATAGGCACTTCTTCTATCCTATTTAATTATGATGAAACGGTAATTGCTTTTAAGGACTATGAGTCCATAACTTTTGATGAAAATAATACAGTAAGTATTTTTGGCTCTGAGCAGCCTGTTTGGAGCCCTCATAAATTTAATAGCACTGTTCCTGGAATTTGTAACCTTACCTTATTAATAGATATTGCTGCTGCAAGTTTACCTGCAGTAAATACAGATTGGGTAGACATTGGGAAAGTGAATTTTGATGTATTAAATCTTAATGCAAGCCCAAATCTCACCTTTGATATTCCAAATACAAATTTTAATAGATATGACCCTAATGATGGTACAGAAGCTCCAGCGAAAGGAGATTTCTTAAATCATAATGACTTATTAGCTACTCAATGTGCTTGTTCTGCACCAACAGTAACGAATGATACTTTAAATTTTGATTGTTTCGAAAGCAGTTTTACCGCTAATTTGATTAGCAATGATGTTATTTCTAACGCCACTTTTAGTATTACTTCAAGTCCAACCAAAGGAACTGCCACTATCAATCCAAATGGTCAATTAACCTATAATTCTGGTGATTTCTTCTGTGGGGTGGACCAATTAACTTACCAAGTTTGTAATGATGGAGACGTTCAATGTTGTGCAGAAGGACTTGTATTTATTAACTTCTCAGACAATGTAGCACCGGTTTTTCCTAATCCACCATTAGATATGACAGTATCTTGTGATGAATTACCAGTTTTAGCAACTATCGTAGCCAATGATGCTTGCTCTGATATACAGATGCTGCAAGAGGAATCAATTATTCAAGGCAGTTGTGCGAATTCAAAAATTCATGTTAGAACTTGGACAGCTTTTGATGGTTGTGGAAATAGTACTGTTTATACCCAGAATATTACAGTTGAAGATAATGTCCCGCCAGTCATAAATTGTTTGGAAACTCATATAGTTTTATGCGAATCCAACACAAATGATATTATTGATTCTGGAACACCTTTCTATTCAGATAATTGTAGTGATACGTCTCAATTGACGCTTTCTTTTGTAGATGGTGTCTTGCAAGAATTTACGCAAGATAAAGTGGTTGGTCAATTTATCAGGACTTGGACAGTTACTGATGAATGTGGAAATTCGACCTCTTGTGAACAACTAATTCAAATCATAGATGATGTTGCTCCAATTTTATTCTGTCCATCGGATGTTACGGTCAATTGTGGAGATGATATTTCTGCCATTGGTACCTCAGAAATAGTAGCATTTGATAGTTGTTCCGCCGTTAGTCTTTCGTTTGTTGATGTGGGCTCAGTACCAGCTGAATGTAATTTTGATGCCGTTACAATTTCTAGAACATGGATAGCAGAAGATGCTTGTGGAAATCGAACAGAATGTGTTCAGGAAATCATTGTTCAAGGGTCTCCTTGTGCTGCTACCATTACTAGAGAAATCACAGAATATCTTTGTGAAGGAGCTACAGTGAATCTAAAATCTATGATGGGGTTTGATGATAATGCTACTGTAACTGTTCTTGATGAAAATGAACAACTTATTACCAATCCTACCACTTTCACCTTACCCTTAACTGGTTGTGCGACAGGAACTTTTGAGTTTGTTTTTCAAACTTTTAATGAAGCTGAATGCTTTACGGAGAATAGTAAATTGATTATTAAAACTATTCCTAATTTGATAATGACTCCTTTCGTTGCTGCAGATAATTGTTCTGCTGAATTAATTTTCGAATGTCCAGATTTATACGAAGTTACTTGGAGTAATGGCTCAAATTCTGGAATGGGGAA
>CALLVC010000041.1 GCA_938010785.1 uncultured Saprospiraceae bacterium | reverse complement strand
GCGGCGAAAACTGCAAATTAATTTTAGTAGGGTAAAGTAGCAAAAAAGTTGTCCCCTTAGAAAATAAGTCAAAAAAAACTTAGTTTATCTAACAAAAAAATAGAATATATCGTAATAGTAAGACAAGACTCCTAACTCTTTTTTAACTTTGTGAACTATTTTCCTAAATTTTAGAAAGATAGCATAAACAAAAAATGTCGGTGCAAAATGGAAGATTTAAAATCACAAATCAATATAGCCAAATTACCAGAACACATTGCAGTCATAATGGACGGAAATGGTCGTTGGGCAAAGGGCAGAAATCAACCCAGGGTATTTGGCCATAAAAACGGGGTGAAAGCAGTTCGAGAAGTAACGGAGGCTGCGGCTGAATTAGGGGTGAAATACTTGACTTTATACGCTTTTTCTACCGAGAATTGGAATAGACCTTCCTTTGAAGTAAAGACCTTGATGCGCTTATTAGTAGATACGATTGCCCGCGAAGTAAAAACTTTAAATAAAAATAATATACGTTTGAATGCTATCGGAGATTTGTCAAAATTGCCAAATAGCACTAGAAAAGCACTTTTAGAAGGTATAGAAAGCACTAAAAATAATACGAGGATGGATTTAGTTCTTGCCTTAAACTACAGTGGTCGCTGGGATATTTTAAATGCGACTAAAGTAATAGCACAAAAAGTTAATAATCAAGAACTTAGCTTAGAAAATATTACAGAAGAAACTTATAAGGCTGCATTAAGTACAGCCAAATTTCCAGACCCAGATTTAATGATTCGAACAAGTGGAGAAACAAGATTGAGCAATTTTTTGTTGTGGGAATTATCTTATGCAGAATTTCAATTTGTACCTACCTTTTGGCCTGATTTTACAAAAAGGCATTTGCACGAATGTATTCTCAATTATCAAAATAAAGAACGCCGTTTTGGGATGATTAGCGAACAGTTAGTGTAAAACAAACCTTGTTTAAGGTGCTACTTAGACTTTTTCATGTTAAATAGTGTTAAGAAGACACTTTATTACCCACGAATTGTCAAATCTATTCGTTCAATTACTAAAATTTACGACCTTTGCGAATTGGAAATGAAAATGTTTCTTTTTTAAGGGAGTAATAAATAAATAAGGTACCCGTAAATGTGGTTTTAATTTGTTTTTATTCAAGGCACAAAAAACGGAGTTATGCCTTCGCATAATAGCTTGACCGTATGGGAGTATTTTTGTAACCTGCCTGCCGGCAGCAGGCGCAGAAGAAAGACAAAGTAAAGCCGCAGAATGGGTAGGTTATATTTTTCTTATTCCCTATGGCAACTTTTTATCTTAACATTGCACCATTTTCTTATAAACAGCTTATTCAGTGATAAGTTGCCAAACTACGATGTCAGATAAATGAAGGTTAAAGTTTAAAATTTAAAAGTCAGGATAGTCAATACTTTTGAATTTTAGATTTTCAATTTTCAATTTTCAATTTTACTAAGTGATTGAACGTTCATGAAAAGACAAAACTACATTTTACTAATTATACTTTCTTTCTTCGGTTTAAACTCGATTACTGCTCAAATAGCGGACAGTATTCCCGTGCAAGTGACAGATAGTATTCCTGCGAGTATTCCTGCCATAGATTATGCCAACCCAATAGATTATGAAATTGGAGGTGTTACGGTGAAAGGAAATAATTACAGTGATGCCGTTGCTTTAAAGTCTATAGCAGGACTAAAAGTGGGTAATAAAATGCGAATACCCGGCCCAGGTATTAGTGCAGGTATCAAGGCATTATGGAAATTGAAGTTGTTCACGGATGTGAGAATATCTGCGACAAAAACCATTGGAGAGATTATCTTTTTGGAAATTGCAGTACAAGAAAGGCCAAGGTTGACAACTTATTCTTATGTCGGCGCAAAAAAATCTAGACATTCTGAGTTGAATGACGTGGTGAACCAATTTCTAACGAAAGGAGGAATCGTTACCGAATCTACCAAAAAGAATGCAGAAGAAGGCATTAAGAATTATTATAAAGGCAAAGGATATTTTGACGTGGAGGTAGTCTCTAAAGAAAAATTGGATACAGGGCGAGTCAATTCCGTTCAATTAGAATTTAATGTTGACAGAAAGGATAAAGTAAAAATTAAGGATATTACGGTATCAGGAAATAAGAATGTAAAAGCAAAGAAATTAATCAAGCAATTTGATGAAACGAAAATGAAGCGAAAAATCTTTTCTTCGTCTAAATTAGTCAAGAAGGATTATGAGGCGGACAAAAAATTGATGATTGACTATTATAATGAGCTTGGATTTAGAGATGCAAGAGTCGAAAAAGATAGTATCTGGCGGAATGAAGATGGTGAAATGATGATACATTTGACTGTTAATGAGGGGAATAGATATTTCTTTGGAAACATGACTTGGAAAGGAAATTCCATTTATGATGATGCAACCTTAGCTAAGGTTTTAGCCATTTTAAAAGGAGATGTATATGACCAAAAGAAGCTAGAAACTAAACTACAATTTGACCAAGGTGGATTAGATGTCAGCACTTTATACATGGATAATGGATATTTATTTTTTAATATCGAACCTGTTGAAGTTGCAGTAAGGGAGGATACAATTGATTTAGAGCTCAGAATCTTTGAAGGCCCTCAAGCAACAATTGATAGGGTGACTATCCAAGGAAATGATAGAACCCACGAACATGTAATTCGTCGAGAGTTGAGAACCTTACCTGGTCAGAAATTCAGTCGGTCGAATATTATACGTTCTCAGCGGGAGATTATCAATTTAGGATATTTTAATCCAGAAACCTTAGGCATCAATACCCCTGTAAATCCACAAAGAGGAACAGTAGATATTGAATACACGGTAGAAGAAAAGCCATCTGACCAGTTAGAATTATCAGCAGGGTGGGGAGGTTTCCAAGCTAGAGTAATCGGTACTTTAGGAGTTACTTTCAACAATTTCTCTTTAAGAAATATATTTAATAAGAGTGCATGGCATCCATTGCCACAAGGAGATGGTCAACGTTTATCTTTAAGAGCACAAACCAATGGTAATTTTTACCAGTCTTATAATGCTTCTTTCACGGAGCCATGGTTAGGCGGGAAAAAACCCAATGCCTTAACAGTAGCAGGTTCATATACGCTATTATCTAATGGAGCGAATAAAGAAAGTCCAAGTTATAATCAGTTATCTATCTTAAGAGGAGCAGTTAGTTTAGGAACAAGGTTGAAGTGGCCAGATGATAACTTTATATCTAGTACAACGATTAGTTTATCTCAAATTGATTTAGTTAATCGACCAACCATTCGTTTGCCGGAAGGTGGTTTCTTAGATAATGGTTCTTTCAAGAACTTATCTATTAATCAGACGATTGCCAGAAGTTCTATCAGTGACCCATTATTCCCAACAAGTGGTTCTAAGATTCAGTTGAGTGTACAATTAACACCCCCTTACTCTTTATTGAATAATAAAGATTATACTGAACTTAGTGCGCAAGAACGATTTAAGTGGTTAGAATACCATAAGTGGAAAATTGATGCAGAGTGGTACAGTACGATTGTGGGTAAGTTAGTAGCTAAATTCCAAGGAAAGATTGGTATTTTAGGAACGTATAATGATGAGATTGGAACTTCTCCGTTTGAGCGATTTGAGTTGGGTGGAGATGGTTTGTCCAATCAAAGTTTTGCCTTTACAGGAAACGAAATTATTTCCTTAAGAGGATATGAGGTGGAAGACATTAGTAGCGACGGTTCGGCAAATACTGCTGGAACACCAGTATATAATAAGTTTACCTTTGAATTAAGATACCCATTATCTACCAACCCTAATTCAACCATTTATGCCTTATTATTTGCGCAAGCAGGTAATGCTTATGAAACGGTTAGAGATTACAACCCATTTAATGTGAGACGGTCTGTTGGTGGTGGTGTTCGGGTTTTCTTACCGATGTTTGGTACTTTAGGATTTGATTACGGATTTGGATTCGATAATCCAATTGCTAGAACGGATGGATTCTTGAAATCAGGTAACTTTAATATCATCTTAGGATTTGAGCCGGAGTAGCAGTGGGCAGTATGCAGTAAACTGTGCAAATAAAAAAGCCTGGTAGTTTTTATATTCTATCAGGCTTTTTTATTTCATGTTGCCAACTGCCAACTAACTAAAGATAATCAGCTAAAGAATTTATATAAAGCGTAGGTGAAATTTAATACTTAAAGCTTAAAATTCGTGTTCTTTTTTTAACTCGGATTATTAATAACACGGAACTAAATGCTGTTAGGGATGAGGAAAATAATAACCTACCAGTCTGACGGATATTTATTACTTTTTTATCTGACGCTCTAATAAAATTTTATTATTCTGAAAATCAACTATTTATAAATTTGCAGTTAGCTGCCATTGTAACCGTTTTTTTTGGTATTGGACTGCCAACTGCTAACTGTCAACTACACCAAAGAAACCCCATTCTCATCGGTCGTTAATACATCAGACATATAGTCTAAGAAAGGGCGCATATTTTTAAAAGACTGATTCAGTGTTTGTAAAAAGTCTTTAGCTAGTACTTCTTCATCTGTAAATTTTCGAATCACTAGGTATTGTTTGTAGCGAAGGAGGTCTATGTCAGGATGGTCTTTAGGAAAATCTCTAGGAGCTGTTTTAAGTTGCTGTCCTACTAAGTCTCCAAACGTTTCTTTAAAAACAGGTTGGGCAATGATGTCTCTCAAGGATTGCGCATCTGCCGAAATCTCTACTCTAACCCTTTTTAAATCTTCTTTATTAGGTCCCCAAAAACCACCTGCGACAAAAGAATTTCCTGGTTCTAAATTGAAGAAGTAGCTTCCACGTCTCAAAGCAGTAGCACGAGCAAAACCTCCACCTCTATTTGTTTTATAAGGCAATTTATTTTTAGAAAAACGAACATCTCTATAAATCCGATAAATCTTGACGGGTTCCACCATGTCATGCTTCAACATTTCTTCCTCTAGCGCCTTCCCAAAAGCTTTGACTGCTTTATCTAATTCTTGAAATCTAGGTTTATGTTCTGCGAACCACTCTCGGTTGTTATTAGCGGCTAACTCCTTTAAAAATTGGAATAATTCAGGTTGGATGGTTGTCTGTTTCATATTTGTGTATAGTTTACCACAAAGATAATTAGTATTAAATAAAAACCATCGCCAATTTTATCTCCGCATAAGACACCTCTTGATTCAAAGCCTCAAACATAGCTTTCAAACTAACGGAGCCGTCTTCTCTAACTTGTTCTGGGTCTTTTTTGACTAAAATCTGCTTATGGGCGATTTGAATCTTTCGAAACAAAGCAGCCTCAGGTTTATATTTAGAAATATCCACTTCAGGATAAAGCGATTTTATTTTTTCAAAATGCCCCATCACTGTTCCCTCCGACAAGCCTCTTTCTTCTGCGATTTCATCAATTGTCAGTCCTTGAAGGATATAATCTTTAGTTATGGTATAAGTAGATTGTTTGGGGAGTTTAGACTTTTTCTCCTTCTTTTTGTTTTTGAATCGCTTGATATCGTTTGGGTCGGTTAAGCCACCACAATGTTTGACGAAAGCAATTGCTTTTTTATCTAAAGCCAATTGATTAAAACCTTCTTCTTCTTCTGTTGAGAGTTCTTGAAAGCGTTTATCAGCTTTAAAAGCCAAACTATCCACTGCCAATGCGGTTGTATTAAAGCCTGTCAATTTGAGACCATTCAAGCTTTTCAAACGAGATAAGGCGACATAGCCCTGTCCCTTTTCAAAACTTTTGCTCAAATCTACCTCGGCAGCTTCCAAGGTCATCCCTTGACTTTTATGAACGGTGATGGCCCAAGCAAGTCGCAAAGGTAGTTGAGAAAAGGAAGCCAGCGCCTTACCTTTATCATCTTCAATCGCCCATTCTTCTTGCACAACCGTCATTTGTTTACCGTCCGATAATTTAACGATAGGTAATTTTTCCTCTGAATAATCGACGACTTCCCCCAAGGTTCCATTGATGTAGCCCACCTCGTAATTGTTTTTGACAAACATTACTTTAGCGCCCTTTTTTAGCTCAAGATTTTCATCGGCACGAACAGACTTTTTGAGCGTTTCTAATAATTTAGGATTGCCTTTAGTGTTTGCCGTAAAAATCTTACTAATACCGTCCAACTCCCTCAGCTTAGTAATATTCAACATGTTGACATCTCGATTATGACTGTAAAGTTTTGGAGGGTCTTCCGTGGTATCTAAAACATTATCACTAGCATTTTTTAAAAGTGCAATAGAGGTATCAGATACTTGTCCATTCCGAATTTCGTTCAAAATAGTATTCAACTCATTATCTTCTTGTCGATGTTGTTCGGTCAGATAGCAAATAGCCAACTTGGCTTCTAACCAAGCTTTTGACATAAAAGCAAATTTATCTCTAGGGTTTTCGTTGGAATTTCCGACGGGCGGCAATTGAAAAAAATCCCCCGAAAAAATAACTTGCACGCCACCAAAAGCCAAAAAAGGGTCTTTAAAAAACTTTAAAACGGTATTGACCAAATCCAACTGATTTTTGTGCAGCATAGATATTTCATCTATAATCAGCACTTTGGCGTTCTCCATTTTATCTTTCAGGTATTTCTTTTCTTTCATATTCCGCAAATCGGCGGAGGATAATTTATCCTTGATACCGATACCTGACCAAGCGTGTATGGTCATCCCATTCATATGTGTCGCAGCAATACCTGTAGAGGCAGTGACTGCAACGGGGACATTTCGTTCTCTTAAATATTGGATATATTGATTGATAACGTAAGTTTTACCTGCACCAGCGGAGCCAGTGAGAAAAACGTTTTTACCAGATTTCATTAAAGTAAGTGCAGTTGCCTGTTTCATTGATGGTAGGTTTAGTATGATGATGCGAAATTACATTATTTAAGGATGAGGAAAAAGTAACGCTGCGAAAACATTTTTAGCCCCACGGATTAATTGATTAAAATTTATTCAATTTTTTTGTCTAGCTTATTTTAACCAAGTCCCATACTAATAATTAGCTTTGAAGTGAACATCTAGCCGTTTAAACTGTAAAAGATAAAAGAAAAGTATTATTGTTAATGATTACTTAGTGTTTAGTTAACACTAAGGTTTTGAGAAAATACTTACCTTTGCAAAACAAACAATTCGATTATAAAACTAAAACCTAACCGTTATGATTGCCTTAATTTTAGGCGGAGGCGCTGGAACTCGACTCTACCCTTTAACAGAAAACCGTTCAAAACCAGCAGTACCTTTAGCTGGAAAATACCGCTTGATAGATATTCCGATTTCGAATTGTCTAAATTCAGGCGTTCGAAAGATGTATGTATTAACGCAATTCAACTCTGCATCGCTTAATAAGCATATTAAAAACACCTATGCCTTTGACAATTTTAATAATGGTTTTGTAGATGTTTTAGCAGCAGAACAGACGCGTTCCAATATGAATTGGTTTCAAGGCACAGCTGATGCGGTCCGCCAGTCCATGAAGCATTTAGTGAACCATAAATACGAACACGTATTAATTCTTTCTGGGGACCAACTGTATCAGATGGATTATCAGCAATTATTAGAAGACCATAAAGAAAAAGGAGCGGATATATCTATTGCCACAATTCCCGTAAATGCGAAAGATGCGCCAGGTTTTGGAATTATGAAGGTGAATAAGGGAGGAATGATTAAGAAGTTTATAGAAAAGCCGAGTTCAGATTTATTGCCAAAGTGGACCTCTCCAGTAGCGGAGGAATACCAAAAGCAGAACAAGCCATATTTAGCATCCATGGGGATTTACCTTTTTAATAAGGAGGTCTTAATAAAGATGTTTTCGGATTATCCAGATGCGAATGATTTTGGTAAAGAGATTATTCCGAATGCCATTAACTCTAGTTATAAAGTAGCTTCTTATGCATTTGGAGGCTATTGGACGGACATTGGAACGATTGCTTCTTTTATGGAAGCAAATTTAGAATTGACCGAAAACATCCCTGCGTTTAATTTATTTAGCAATACAGAGAAAGTATATACACGGGCTAGAATTCTACCTCCATCAAAACTCAGAAAGACCTCTTTTGATAATGTAATTTTAACGGGTGGTTCTATCCTTCATGACGCGTCGATAGAGCAATCTGTGATTGGTATCCGAAGTAGAGTAGAGGAGGGAACGGTTATCAAGAAATCTATATTGATGGGTATTGACCGTTATGAAACCTTAGAGGAAATAGCAACCATTAAAAAAGAAGGGAAACGACCACATATGGGCATTGGCAAAAATTGTCATATAGAAAATGCTATTATTGATAAAAATTGTTCCATTGGAAATAATGTTACCATCAAGGGTGGGGCGGGTTTAGAAGATACAGAAACGCCTGTATATTGTATTAGAGATGGTATTATTATTTTGAAAAAAGGGGCAATTGTGCAAGATGGAACAGTAATCGGAAATGCAGTAAGTTAAATCTCCTCGAAAAATAAGTGGGGCTTACCACAAATAATAATTCTTAGATAGGTGTGCCGAAAAAATAATAATTCTAGATATTAGAATAAAAAGCCTTTATCATTTTGATAAGGGCTTTTTTGTTAAAAAACTGGTGGTTTTAAGGGAAAAAACAAGTTTTTTTTAAAAAAAATAAAAAAAAAGCACTAAAAAATAAGCTAAAAAAATAATTTTTTTTCACATTAATGCATTCTTGTTAGAAAGTAAATGATTGATTGTTAATAAGTTACGTTTTTTTTATTACATTTGCGCGTAATTATTTTTATCACAATAAGCCTATTTTGTTTTTTGAATAACCTTGATAGGTGTGCATATTTGTAGTGTGATAAGTTTTTATCACAAAAAGCTAATAAAAGATTAGCTAATAATTTTAGGATATGTTCACTACCTACTTCGGTAGTTAAAATGGGATTTGAATTTAACAAGGCACTCTTTAGTGGGATTTAGAATGCCTTGTTAAAATTCAATATGAACAAGTAAAAGTCCAAGAGGACTTT
>CALLVC010000040.1 GCA_938010785.1 uncultured Saprospiraceae bacterium | reverse complement strand
AATATCGGATTTGATATGGGACTTTGGGATGATAAGTTTACTTTATCTGGTGAATTCTACAACAAAGACGTTGAAGACGTTTTGGTAGGAGTAGCACTTCCATCTTCAGTCGGATTTAGTCAGCCAGTTATCCAAAACGTTGGAGCAATTAACAATAAAGGGGTAGAATTTGAAGGGGTATACCACGGTGGTAGCGGTAATTTCAAATGGGATTTAGGATTCAATATTTCTACCTTTAATAGCACAATTACTTCTTTACCAAATCCAGTAATTGGACCATCTGTTTCAGAAGATTTAGTTAGAGTTAATAGATTCGTTGAAGGAGAAGCACCAGGTGTATTCTTTGGGTTTGAAACAATTGGTGTATATGCGGACCAAGCTGCTATTGATAGTGACCCTAATTTGGCGAATGATGATGCTAGAAAAGCAATCGTTCAACCGGGTGACTTAATTCGAAGAGATTTAAATGGTGATGGAAGAATTACAGGTGATGACCAGACTATTCTAGGAGACCCAACACCAGATTTCATATATGGTGTGAACTTTTCTGGAACAGCAGGGGCGCTAGATTTTGGTTTATTCTTCCAAGGTTCTCAAGGAAATGAAATTTACAATGTAACTAGATTTTATAATATTTTCTGGGCTGATGGAAACAAGTTATCAGAAATTAAGGATGCTTGGACACCTACTAATTCAAATACAGATATTCCAAGAACAACAACTGCAGACCCAGGACAAAACGGTGCGCCATCTTCTTTCTTTGTAGAAGACGGTTCTTACTTTAGATTAAGAACGGCAGAATTAGGATATACACTTGATGCAGGTAATGTTGATTGGATGAGTAGTTTAAGGATTTTTGTTACCGGCCAAAACTTATTTACTTTAACTAACTATTCAGGATATAATCCAGATATTTCTTCTGTAAATGGTGGACGATCTACTAACTCTCCTTTTTATGGAGTGCCTTCTCAGGTGAATCCATTATTAGGTAGAGGTTTAGATGTTAGAGCCTACCCGAATAGCAGAAGCTTTATTTTAGGTGTACAATTAGGATTTTAATAATTTTTGTAGTGATTAGTGGATGAAATTTCAGCGACATCCTGCACTTCTCATTCAAAACTCGCCTGATTGTGCAATTGGGCTAGTTCAAAATTAAAATAATGAAAAAGATTTCAAAATATTTTTTAGTAACCCTACTTGGCTTGGCGATGTTGCCAGTAAGTTGTTCTGACGACTTTTTAGACCAAGTAAATACAAATACCGTTTCTACTGGAACATTCTGGGCAAACGAAGGCGACGCTGCTTTAGCCGTGAATGGCATGTATCACCCTTTAACAAATACTTTTTTCTGGGGTCGAATTATTCACACTGGTGCACATTTGCGTTCTGATATTTTTAATATTAGACCATTTGGTCCTAATACCGCTATGTCTACTTTTCAAGGGGAGGCAGGAGCCGCTAGATGGTCAACAGAAATTTGGCAAGAGCCATTTAAGGCGATTTTTAGAGCCAATGCAATTTTAGAAAACGTGAATGCGGAAAATGTACCAGATGCTGCAACCAGAAATAGCTTTCTAGGTCAAGCTTACTTCATTAGAGGCATGGCTTACTTTTATCAGTTGGTCAATTATGGAAATGTACCATTGATTACAAAAGTGGCAGAAAATAATGATGAATTTTTTCCGTCACAAGCAACTCCTGAGCAAGTTTGGTCACAAATTGAGTCAGATTTCACCGAAGCAGCAGCGGCCCTTCCTGCAAGTTGGTCAGATGGTAATATTGGTAGACCTACAAGTGGTTCCGCCAACGGTTTCCTAGGTAAGTCTTTATTGTACCAAGGGAAGTGGGCAGAGGCAGCAGCAGCTTTTACAGACGTTGTTAGCAGCGGTAGATATTCTTTGCTTCCAGCGGACAGGTATATGGAAAATTTTACAGAAGCTAATGAAAACAACGAAGAGTCAGTTTATGAAATCCAATTCGTTGGTCAAACAGCGTTTGCTTGGGGAGTAGATATTCCAGGCGTTGGAAATATGGGGAATTTTCACCTAGATTATTCTCCGCCAGCTAAGTCTTTTGACCAAAGTCATTATATTAATTCTTGGGTGAAGGATTTATTTGAAGCAAATGGCGAAACGGTTAGAAGAAATGCTACTTTAGCTTATGATTATGATGGTTCTACAGGTTATGGAGGTCTACCTTTTACGGAAGATTTTACGGCTGAATTAGATTTAGCAGCAGCAGAAGGAATGGAACCCATTTTCTCTAGAAAATATGCTGGAATGGATATTGGAACCAGAGACCAAGTTGATGGTTTAGGAACGAATGTTGGTACAAACTGGAGATTAATTCGATATGCAGATATTCTTTTGATGCACGCAGAAGCCTTAAATGAGCAAGGAAGAACAGCAGAGGCAGAAGGATTCTTGAATCAAGTAAGAGAAAGAGCATTAGTTGAGCCAAAATCTGGATTATCTCAAGGAGAAATGAGACAAGCAATTATTGATGAAAGAGTACTTGAATTGTCGGGCGAATCACATAGATTTTACGATTTAGTAAGATGGGGATTAGCAGATGATTACCTAGGCGCTAACTCTCTACATGGAGACCATCCAAAGTCATTATCTGGAGGTACATTCCAGTCTGGAAAGCATGAATTACTTTGGATTCCAGTATCTGAATTACAAGCGAATAGTAATTTAAATCAAAATCCAGGTTATTAATTCAATAAAATTTTTGAGTTCATACGTTTTACAAAGTCACTGCTTTTGGTAAAAAAGCAGTGACTATTTGGTGTTCTTAAAAATTGTTCCTTTTTTGCTTAATGATTTTCCAAAAACGTTTTGCTTTTCTATTCCTCATTTTCCTTTCATTATTGGCCTGCCATAAAAATGAGGGGAATAGCCGTTTTTCTTATCTAGCTCCAGAAAAAACGGGTATCCAATTTTCAAATACTATCCAAAGCAATGATTCATTCAATATTTTGAATTTTCATTATATCTATAATGGAGGAGGAGTAGGCGTTGGAGATTTTGATAAGAACGGCTTACCAGACTTGGTATTTAGTGGAAATCAAGTTTCTTCAAAACTCTACATGAATCATGGGGATTTAAAATTTAAAGACGTTTCTGAAATTGCAAATATTCAAACAACAAGATGGGCAACAGGCGTTTCAATAGTCGATATCAATGCAGATGGATGGGAGGATATTTACATCAGTGTTGGGGGATTAGCCTGTACTGGAGATTGTGAAAATTATCTTTTTGTAAACCAAGGTTTGAATTCAGAAAATGTGCCAATCTTTGTAGAATCTGCTGAAGCATATGGTCTGAATGATGGATTATATACTCAACAAGCAGCCTTTTTTGATTATGATAACGATGGAGATTTGGATGTTTATTTGTTGAGAAATGCCATCAATCTAAGAGATAAAAATGCGCCAAATCCTAAAAGATTTATTAGTGAATTGTCCCAAGATGCGCTTCTGAGAAATGAAAAGAATAGTGATGGAGCAGTTTATTTTAAAGATGTTTCTGCCGAAAATAACATTATTCATCGAGGCTATGGATTAGGAGTGACGATTAATGATTTTAATTTGGACGGACGACCAGACCTATACGTAGCTAATGATTTTTTATCAGAAGATTTACTTTACCTAAATACAAAAAGAGAAGGTTTTCGAGAAGCAAGCAAAGACTATTTGAAGCACACTTCCTACAATGCGATGGGCGTAGATGTAGCGGATATGAATAACGATGGGCTACCGGAAATAATGGTGCTAGACATGTTACCAGAGACACAGGAACGAAAAAAATCAATGCAGGGATTTATGAACTATAATAAATTCGCATTGACCTTGCAAAGAGGATATACCCCTCAGTTTATTAGAAACACCCTTCAGTTACATAATGGGCTGTTAGAAGGTGAATTATTACCCTTCAGTGAGGTAAGTCACTTTTCAAATGTCTACAATACCGATTGGAGTTGGGCACCATTATTAGCTGATTTTGATAACGATGGAGATAGAGATATTTATGTAACCAATGGATATGGAAAAGATATTACTGATTTAGACTTTATAAATTATTCCCAAAACATAAGCCAATTTGGAACTAAGGAAATACTTGCTGAAAAATTAGCAGTCGCAGTTGACCAAATGAAAAATGTAGAAATACCCAATTACTTTTTTGAAAATAAAGGAGATTTAAATTTTGACAATCAATCAAAAAATTGGTTGGTTGAACAACCCTCAATTTCTAATGGAGCCGTTTATTCAGATTTAGATAATGATGGAGATTTAGATATTGTAACCAATAATATCAATCAAACAGCATTTGTATTAGAGAATAAGACGGTCGGAAATAATTATCTTAAAATAAAATTAAAAGGACCTAAAACGAATATTAATGCTATTGGGGCGGTTATAGAGGTTTGTGCAGAGGGGGATTGTCAAAAATATTATCAATCACCAGTTAGGGGTTATTTATCGTCAGTTGACCCAATTATTCATGTGGGTTTGGGGGCAAAAACTAAAGTTGACAAGATAGTTGTGCAATGGTATTTAGGCACACATGCAACAGGAACGATATTCTCTAAAACGATTAAAGAAAATATACCAGCAAATCAGCTTTTTAATATTGATTACAATGAAGAAGAACGACTTTTGACGGATGAAATTATGGTCGAACCAAGTCGAGCATTATTTAGAAAAATTGAAGTTGATGGGTTGAATGTAAATCACGAGGAGAATTTTTATCGTGATTTTGACTTTCAACCGCTTTTATTAAAGCAATTTTCAAAGCAAGGCCCTTGTCTTGCGGTCGGCAATATTGATGGAAAAGCAGGCGATGAATTATTTATTGGAGGTGCAAAAGGAAAACCAGGGAAAATATATTTTGAACAAGCAGATGGTAGCTATACTAGCCAAGCTTTAGCAGATTCAACTAGTGAAGATACAGATGCCGTCTTTGTAGATATAGATAAAGATGGAGACTTGGATTTGTATGTAGTTAGCGGCGGTTCAGAATATTTGCCAGAAGACCCAAAATTGCAAGACCGAGTATATTTAAATAATGGAACTGGTCAATTTACTAAATCTGAGCAATACCAATCTCCAGTGAAAGGAAGTGGAGGAGTAGTAACTTTTTCAACTCCAGATAAAAATGGAGACCGTTTTTTGTTTGTAGGTGGACGATTGGTTCCCGGTAAATTTCCAAATATTCCGACTAGTGCATTGCTAACCAATCATTATGAAAACCTAATTCAAAATACAGACAAATTTGCGAATGGGTTGAGCAAAGTAGGAATGGTAACAGCCGCAATTTTTTCAGATTTTAATCAAGATGGGACAGAGGATTTAGTATTGACAACTGAGTGGGGAGGATTGGAAATTTTTGAAAATAGCGGTAATGGATATTTTAGTAAAAAAGAGCTACAAATTTATCATACCGCAGATACCTCGGTATCTCTTCAACCAAAAGGCTTTTGGTCATCATTAGCGGCAGGTGATTTTGATAAGGATGGTGATACGGATTATCTCTTAGGAAATTTAGGGGAGAATACCAATTTAAAAGCATCAACAGCAGAACCATTGTATTTGTATAAAGGAGATTATGATAAAAATGGAGGAACAGACCCACTAATTGGGCATTATTATTCTACCAAAGATGGACAGCGAAAACCCTTTCCTTTACATGCACGAGATGATGTGGTCAAGCAATTGGTAAAAGTCAAAGGCAGGTTTAAATCATATGAGGAATTTGGTAAAGCCACCTTTTTAGAAATTCTTTCTAATGCAGAACTAAAGGAAGACTTTTATGAAGTCAATTATTTAAAAAGTAGTTATTTAGAAAATAAAGGAGACGGGAAATTTATAATCCACGCTTTGCCAATTATGGCACAGATAGCACCCATTCAATCCATGCTGGTAGAAGACTTTGATAAAGATGGAAACCTTGATGCCTTGTTAGTAGGAAACGATTTCTCAGTAGAAAGTAGTGGGGGACAACAAGATGCCTTCAATGGATTATATTTAAAAGGAAATGGAAAGGGGGATTTTGAAGCCACATCTACTGGCGTTTCTGGTTTTTACTGTCCAAAAGATGGAAGAGATATAGTTAAATTGACAAATAATAAAGGAAAGGATTTAATCGTAGTAGGTCAAAATGAAGGTTCATTATTGATTTTTAACTACTAGTCATTTTATGTTGAAAACTATAAATATAAATAATTGGTCTTTGTTATGGCTCTCTATTATTTTTCTCACGGGATGCCAATCCGTTACGCAGGAAGCGCCCCTTTTTGAACGAGTATTAGCAGCCGAAACAGGAATTCATTTCAAGAACGAAGTGGTAGAGGACGATACGCATAATATTCTTAATTTTACCAATATGTATACTGGTTCTGGAGTAGGAATTGGGGATTTTAATAAAGATGGATTACCAGATATATTTTTAGGAGGTTGTATGGAAAGTAGTCGGCTTTATCTGAATGAAGGTGATTTCAAATTTACGGATATTACGGAAAAAGCGGGAGTGGAGACAAATCGTTGGATTACAGGAGTTGCGGTGGTGGATATCAATGCTGATGGTTGGGAAGATTTATACTTAAGTGTTTCTGGAAGCGCTAAAGGAGTGGAAAAAGCCAATCTTTTATTCATTAATAATGGATTTAGTGAGAGAAAGAATGGAGAAATTTCATTTTCCGAAAGTGCTGAAACATTCGGTCTTGCAGATACCGCTCAGTGTACCCACGGGAATTTTTTTGATTATGACAAAGACGGTGATTTAGATTTGTTTTTAATCGTAAATCCTACAGACTATGCTTTAAATAGAGTAAATAACATTAGAAGAAAAAAAGTGAATGGAGAAGCCAATAGTACAGATAAATTATATCAAAATAATGGCAATGGAACATTTTCGGATATTTCTCAAAAGGCAGGAATCTTAATTGAAGGCTATAGTCTAGGTGTAAATATCAGTGATTTAAATAACGATGGTTGGCAAGATATTTACATCACCAATGATTTTTTAAGCAACGATGTATTATATGTCAATAATCAAGATGGCACTTTCACAAATCGTGCGAGCGAAATGCTAAAGCATACCAGTTTTGCCAGTATGGGATTAGATATAGCGGACCTCAATAATGATGGTTTTCCTGAAATCTATGTGTTAGATATGTTTCCTGAGGATAATTATCGGAAAAAGATGATTATGGGAAATGATAATTACGACCGCTTCCAATACATGCTAAAAATGGGGTATGAGCCGCAGTATTCTCGAAATACACTACAATTAAATAATGGAGACGGAACTTTTAGTGAAGTAGGACAATTGGCGAATGTGCATAAAACCGATTGGAGTTGGAGTACCTTATTGTCAGATTTTGACAATGATGGATTGCGAGATATTTATTTGACCAATGGATTCAAAAGAGATTTAGGAAGTTTAGATTACATTAATTATGCAAATGCCAATACTTTTGGTTCCCCTGCTGCTAGAAGAAAAAAGCAACTGGCTTCGATTAAAGAACAACCAGGAGCAAAATTGCCCAACTATATTTTTAAAAACATAGATGGCATCAATTTTCAGAAAAAGTCTCAAGAATGGGGGATAGCGGAACCCTCTTTTTCACATGGTGCAGCCTATGCGGATTTAGATTTGGACGGTGATTTAGACTTGGTCGTAAATAATGTTAGTCAAGAAACTTTTATTTATAGGAACAACTCCAATCAATTAAATGAAAACCATTTCATAAAGATTAAATTAATTGGTGAACCATCGGATAATTTTTCAATGGGCACTAAAATTACTATCTATGCAGGTACCCTTAGGCTTTATGCGGAGCAAAATCCATTTAGGGGGTATGAATCTTCCGTAGACCCAGTTCTTCATTTTGGATTAGGAAAGGCTAAGGTAATTGATAGTATTAAAGTATATTTTATTGATGGAGAGGAAGTCGTATTAGAAAATATTTTAGCAGATACAACCATTGTCATTGACAAAAAAATAGCCACTTTAAAAGATTCCATTATTAGGACGGATAAAAAAGAGGAGAAACGATATTTCAAAAAAAATAATACTGCTTTAGGGTTGGCTTACAAGCATGAAGAAGATATTCAAGTTGATTTTAAACAACAAATATTATTGCCCCATCAACATTCTCAATTAGGACCCGCAATGGCAAAGGGAGATATTAATGGCGATGGTTTAGAAGATGTATTTATTGGTGGTGCAGCGGGAAAATCGGCTACTTTTTTTATTCAAACGAATGAGCAACAATTTGTAAAAAAAGAATGGTTCGTGGATGAGCAATACGAAGATACCAATGCGCTATTTTTTGATGCGGACGGAGACCAAGATTTGGATTTGTATGTAACAAGCGGAGGAGTCATTTTTACTCAAGAAAAAGAAATTTATCAAGACCGCTTATATTTAAACGATGGAAAAGGAAACTTCGAGCAGGATAAAACTAGGTTACCCCAAATGCGGACCAGTACAAAAACCATTGAAGCAATTGACTTTGACAAGGATGGAGATATAGATTTATTTATAGGTGGTAGAGTCAGTCCAAATAATTATCCCAAAACTCCAAAGAGTTATATTTTAGAAAATGAAAATGGTGTATTTAAGGACGTAACTAACCAAAAAGCTGCTGGTTTGCAAGAAATAGGGATGGTAACAGATGCTAAATGGACAGATATAGATAAAGACGGAGATGTAGACTTAATCATGGTAGGAGAGTGGATGCCCTTCACTGTTTTTGCAAACGAAGATGGATTCTTTTCAAAAGTAGAAAATACCTCCTTAGAAAATACTTCTGGTTGGTGGAATACGCTTGAAGCAGGTGATTTTGATAAAGATGGAGATGTAGATTTTTTAGCAGGAAACCTAGGGCTAAACACTAATTTGAAAGCAAGTGAAAAAGAGCCTGTTTGTTTATACGTAAATGATTTTGATAAAAATGGTCAATTAGACCCCATTATGTGTCAATACATAGAAGGAATAGAATACGCTATCCCTTCCAGAGACAAACTAATTGCCCAGATTCCTCCAATTAAAGTGAGATTTAACACCTATCATAAATATGCTTCTGCATCTTTTGATAAAGTTTTCAAAGGAAGAGAATTAAAAGATATACAAGTTTTTGAAAGCAAAATTTTTGAAAGTTGTTATATTGAAAATAAAGGAAATGGAGAATTTGAGGTAAGAGGTCTACCCATCGAAATACAAATGGCGCCGATAAATAAATTCATGGTAAAAGATTTTGATAAGGATGATATTTTAGATGCAATTGCTATTGGGAATGATTATGATACCGCTGTGATGCTCGGCAGGTACGATGCTTTTACAGGAGCTTTTTTAAAGGGTAAAGGTGATGGAACATTTAAGGTAACTAGAGGAACTGAATCTGGATTTTTATCGACAAAGAATGCCCAAAACATGATAGCTGTTACTTTAGGCAATAAAATAGAAGACCTAATTATTATAGGAAATAATCAAGATAGTTTAGAATTTTTTTCAACCATTAAATAATCAACTTAGTAACGAGCAAATAAATTAGAATTAGTTAAAAATATGAAAGTATTAGACCGAACGATAGTTGTTAGCGATACCCCGCAAATAATGGGGAATCTCCCTAATTTTAAATGCAGTTTAAAAAGAATTTCTAATGAAGATAATGTAGGAATTTATGAATTGGAATTAATCAGTGAAGTTGAGGCTGCGCTTACTCCGCTAACCATTCAATGGCGATTGCCTTGTACGGATGTCAAGGGAGAATGGAGCACTGGGGCTTTATATGAAAAGCGAATTCGAGCCGATTGGGAATTGTCCTCTGTGGTGTCTAGAGTATCTGTGAATGCTCCAGTAGTAGCTTTATTTGGCCATGAAGATGAAAATATAATAACTGTTGCTTGTTCAGATGTAGTCAATACGCTGGAAATGCAAGCGCCAGTTCGAGAAGAAGATAATTTCATCTATTGTCAATTGACTTTTTTTACAGAAAAAATGCCGCTGACAAAACACTATAAAACACAAATTAGAGTAGACCAAAGGATGTTCCATTTCAGCGAATGTTTGGCGGATGTCAGCGATTGGTGGGCTACGTTTGAAACATTAAAGCCGTCCTTAGTTCCACCTGCGGCAAAAATACCTGTCTATTCGACTTGGTATGCTTATCATCAAAATTTCAAGCCTGAACAGTTATTAGAAGAGTGCCGGCATGCCAAAAAATTAGGCTACGAAGGAATAATCATAGATGATGGATGGCAAACGTTAGATGGTGGAAGAGGCTATGATTACACAGGAGACTGGGAGGCGGAGCGAATACCCAATACCCTTGAATTTGTAGAGGCTATACAGGATATGGGTATGAAATGCATATTTTGGTATTCCGTTCCTTTTTGTGGTAAAAAATCTAAAGCCTATCAAAGATTTAAAGGGAAATTTTTGACAGAAAGTCATCCTTGGGCACCAGTTTTTGACCCTCGTTATCCAGAGGTAAGAGCTTACTTAATTGAGAAGTATACTAATGCTTTAATTGATTGGAATTTAGATGGTTTTAAACTTGATTTTATTGATGATTTTAAAACTTATCCAGAGACAGCGTTGACTTTAGCAGATGGGAGAGATTATGCCTCGGTAGATGTAGGGGTTTACCGATTGATGAGTGATGTGATGAAAGCCTTAAAGAAAATGAAACCCGATATCTTAATTGAATTCCGTCAGAAATATATCGGTCCAGCCATGCGAAAGTTTGGCAATATGTTCCGTGCCTTTGATTGTCCAAACGATAGTCTTGGAAATAGAATGAGGACCACAGATGTCAAGGTACTTTGTGGAAATACAGCAGTCCATTCAGACATGATTACTTGGCACAAAACGGAAAGAGTAGAAGTGGCAGCTTTACAATTAACAAATATTCTTTTCTCCGTTCCTCAATTATCCGTTAGGTTGGCTGAAATATCTGAAGACCATAAAAAAATGATTGCTTTTTACACAAAATACTGGAAAAAGCATCAATCAATTTTAATGGAAGGCGACTTTGTACCCTATAATCCATTAGCCAATTATCCCATATTATCCGCTTCCGATGATGCCAAAATTATTTTTGGTGTTTATGAAGATATGGTAGTAGAATTGGATGATAGTTTTGATAAAATTGATTTAATCAATGGTAAAATGACCGAACAGATAGCTTTTGAATTCCTTGAAGATTATGGAAAATGCAAAGTGAAAATCTATGATTGTATGGGGAATTTGGACTGGGAAGATAAACTTAAATTTGGGGAAGGACTTCATTCGTTAGAAGTTCCTGCGAACGGCATGATTCGGATAAAAAAGAAAAAAGGGTCAAAATTAAGAATCGTCAGTTAATTAACTATATTTACGCACAATCAAGATACTTTATCCTTTACAAGGACCTTTTCATACAATACTAAATTGAAACCTTACTAAAACTTCATTAAAAATCAACATTTATGGAATCAGGAATTTCAACGATAGATATAGCTATAGTCATTGGCTATTTTATATTAGTATTGGGAATTGGTCTTTGGATAGCCCGAAGCACTAAAACTGGAGAAGATTTGTTCTTAGGTGGACGTAGTTTTGGTTGGGGCTTAATAGGCCTTTCTTTATTTGCTTCTAACATTTCAAGTACCACCATTATTGGTTTATCAGGAGCAGCCTATACAACTGGAATTGTAAATTCTGTCTACGAATGGATGTCAGGTATTCCTTTGATTATAGCGGCTTTGATATTTATTCCGCTTTACCTAAATGCAAGAATAACAACCATCCCTGAATATTTAGAAGGTCGTTTTGATAGACGTTCTCAGTTATTCTTTTCGGGAGTATCCATCTTCGCAACGATAATGATTGAAACAGCAGGCGCTTTGTATGCTGGAACCATTGTCCTGCAAGCCTTTTTTCCAAGCTTACAAATGTGGCCAACGGCCTTAGGTTTAGCCTTAGTGGCTGGATTCTATACCGCTTCAGGCGGATTAAAAGCCGTTGTTTATACGGATGCCATTCAGGCAGTAATTTTGATTATTGGTTGTAGTATCATGACTTGGATACTATATGGTAAATTAGATTATGATTGGGCAAAAGTTATTGCTACCGCACCAGAAGGTCATTTTAGCGTTGTCAGACCTTTAGACGATAAGGGTTTACCTTGGCCTGGATTATTAATGGGCGTACCATTTTTAGGATTTTGGTATTGGTCTACAAATCAATATATCATTCAAAGAGCGCTTGGAGCAAAAGGGTTAGACCATGCTAGATGGGGATTAATCTTTGCAGGTTTTCTAAAAGTGATTCCTTTATTTATTATGGTGATACCGGGCGCAATGGCGTTGGCATTATATCCAGATATTGAAAATGGAGACGGTGTTTTTCCTTTCTTGGTTAAAAATGTATTACCAGTAGGTTTGACAGGCTTAGTATTAGCAGGATTGATATCCGCTATTTTATCAAGTGTTGATTCTGCTTTAAATTCTTCTTCTACTTTAGTGGTAATTGATTTTATCAAACCTAATCGACCTAATTTAACGGATACAGACATAGCCAAATACGGTAGAATTACGACGGTTGTTTTAATGGTGATAGCTGCGACTTGGGCACCACAAATTTCTCGATTTCAAGGATTATGGGATTACTTACAATTAATGTTTTCCATTGTTGTACCACCAATCGCCATCATATTCTTAGTCGGTGTATTCTTTAAAAGGGGGAATGGACATGGCGCTTTTTTGACCCTAACGCTAGGAACATTAATAAGTATTTTTGTAACTGTTTTCAATCCACTAGATATTCACTATACGATGAATGTTGGGGTGATGCTAGTAATCAGCACCATTATTTTTGTAACAGTAAGTATGATGACACCAGCACCAGACCCAGCAGAAATAGATATGTATGTTTACAAACCATCCCTACTAGGACAAGGCATGGAAGACAAACCTTGGTATTTAGATTATAGAACCCATATGGTTGGTCTTATTGCCCTAATTGCCTACATTTTAGTGGTTTTCTGGTAGACAGGATGAACGACTGTTCCTGAAAGGTGAATTTCCTGTGGACATTCAAAGGAGAGAACCTCAAAGCGGGTGGGATGGTTAGGTCGTTCTTTTATAACGTGGTCTAGGTCGTGTATTTGGGGAAGAGAACTGACGTGCAAAATTAATTGGTAAGAAAAAAATGTAGCTGTCAAAATAAAAGAGGTCAGGTTTTTCAACATGGCCTCTTTTATTTTTTGTGTTTGAAGTTAGATTATAGCTCTTCTGCATCTTCCAAAACATAAGTCAAAGAATCTATATCTTTTTCATGCATTCGCAAAATACCTTTAAACGTAAGTCTATCATCAACAGAGTATCGTTTAAATTTTCCCGGTTTGACTTTAATTTGTAGTACCGTTTCAGGGCCAGCTCCACCACAGAAAAAGCAAGTAGCATTGGGATTTCTAGATAAAACAAAGGTAATGCCCATCGGGTCCATAGGTATCATATAGCCTGTGATGCTTACTTCTTGTCCAGCTAAAGCTTTTAAAGATTCCCCAAAAGTGGCGTGATTATAAGTTAGTTCAACATCCTCCATTTGTTTTTCTTCAAAGGAGACATCGGCTAGATTAATCCAGTCAATTCTGGTTTGGGCAATACCACTACTACTTAAAAAAGTAAGGAAGACAATAAAAACGAATTTGAAAAATTGTATCATGCTAAAATATTTGTAATTCAAATTTAATATAGAATAAACTAGGATGATTGTTTTGAAGGAACTTTAAGTTTTTATTAATGAGTTTGGCCATCAATAGAGTTACCTCTTTCTTTATAGGAGATTTCCAAACAAATCTTACCTTTGTCATATGAACGAAATTGAATTGGGTATATTTGACCATATTTTGGTGTTTATATTAGGTGTTATCCTGCCACTTTTTGCTATTTTTCAAGCTCAACCAGATATGAAAGAGGTGTCTTTTGATACCCAAATGAAAAAGCAAATTTATTATGGGAATGGTATTTTTCAATGGATTTGTGTAGGATTGATTCTGTTATTATGGTGGGGATACAGTCGGCCTTTTACTGCTTTAGGATTACAAATAGGAGAATGGTCTGCTGTAGCTTGGAGTTTATTGGGGCTATTCATAGCTCTATATTTATTTGATGTATGGTGGGAAATAAGAAATCCAGAGAAAATAGCAGAGACAAAAGCCACTTGGCTAAAAGAAATTCCTATATTGCCAGCCACTTTTGAAGAGTTTAGACATTTTTTATTTGTCGCCTTTACAGCTGGTGTATGTGAAGAAATTATTTTTAGAGGTTATTTTATTCCCTATTTTTTAGCCCTAAATGAAAATAATGAATTAGGAAACTGGCTTTCTGTAATTATTCCAGCCTGTATGTTTGCTTTTGGGCATATGTACCAAGGCAATAAGGCAGTATTGAAAATTATGGTAATGGCGGTCATTTTTGGATGGATATTTTTATTAACTAAATCTATATTATTATTAATGTTTGTTCACTTTTTAGTGGATGTGGTAGGTGGTTTTTTAGCCTATAAAATTTTAAAATCAGATACACCTAAATCTATAAATACTTCAGAAAATGAAATTATTTAGTATGAGACAATCATTTTTTAGTCTATTAGTAGTTGGTCTTTTTTTTTGTAGCTGTGCAGTAAAAGCACAAGCGCCTAATACTAGTTTAGATAGTGAGAAGAAGGCAGTAATAACCAGTTTGGAACAAAAAAAGCAAGTCTATACAGATATTGCGCAAAACATTTGGGATTGGGCAGAACTTGGCTACCAAGAAGAAAAAAGTGCTAGCTTATTACAAGAAACGCTTAAATCAGCTGGGTTTAAAATAGAAGTTGGCGTTGCAGAAATTCCAACTGCTTTTGTTGCGAGTTATGGAAGTGGGAAACCTGTAATTGGTATTCTTGGGGAATACGATGCATTGCCAGGTATTTCGCAAGCCGCAGTTCCTGAGCAAAAAGCTATTGAAGCAGGTGGTTCTGGTCATGCTTGTGGGCATCATTTATTCGGGACAGCGTCCGCAGCAGCAGCAATTGCTACCAAAGAATGGCTAGAAAAGACGGGACAATCTGGCACTGTTCGCTTTTATGGAACACCAGCAGAAGAAGGTGGAGCAGGAAAAGTTTATATGGTTAGAGCGGGCTTATTTGATGATGTTGATGCAGTTTTACATTGGCATCCAAGTAGTGGTAATGGTGCAAATGCTAGTTCCTCTTTGGCAAATAAATCTGCAAAATTTCGGTTTCACGGACAAGCAGCTCACGCAGCAGGGGCACCCGAAAGAGGCCGTTCGGCATTGGATGGAGTGGAAGCTTTAAATTATATGGTTAACTTAATGAGAGAGCACGTTCCTGCGGATTCTAGAATCCATTATGTAATTACCAAAGGAGGGGAGGCACCCAATGTAGTTCCTGCTTTCGCAGAAGTTTTTTATTACACAAGGCACCCAGAAATGCAGCAAGTAAGAGATATTTTTGAACGAGTGGTACAGGCAGCAGAAGGCGCAGCTATGGGAACGGGTACACGAATGGAATATGAGGTGATACATGGAATCTATAATGTTTTACCAAATGAAACACTTTCAAGAATAATGCATAAAAATTTGGAATTAGTAGGAGGGGTAAAATATAACGCAGAAGAAACTGATTTTGCTAAACAAATTATGGCAAGCTATGAAACCCAAGCTACACTAGAAAGTGCTAACCAAATTCAGCCTTTTCAAATTTTTAGAAAGGGTAGGGGGGGGTCTACTGATGTTGGAGATGTTAGTTGGGCAGTGCCTACCGCAGGAATGAGAGCTGCCACTTGGGTTCCAGGAACAGGAGCACATAGTTGGCAAGCAGTAGCGGCAGGGGGTATGAGTATCGGAAAAAAAGGAATGATGGTAGCCGCAAAAACCATTGCTTTAACAGCGATTGATATTTATAAAAATCCTAGTGTCACGGATAAGGCAAAGCAAGAGTTGAATAGTAGCCGAGGAGCAGATTTTGTTTACAAATCTTTATTGGGAGATAGAAAGCCACCTTTGGATTATAGGAAGTAGGGGAAGGCATAGAGGTGGAGAGGCTAAGAGGCTGAAGGGCGAGATGGTTTCATCAAACACTTTGGAAGTGTTCAGTAAAGTGTCTCAAAATCAAAAAGTCATTTTAAAGTAATTGGTTGCCAATGCTTTTTAAATTTGGATTTTCTCAAAGACTTTGTCCCACAGCCTCTCAGCCCTTTCGCTTCTCGGCCTTCAAAAAAAGACATAAAAAAAGCAGGCCAAATAACCTGCTTTTAATGTTTTACTCGAAAGTGTTGTTTGTTGAATTAGTTCTGGGTCATTTGTTTAAGGGAAAGATTCTGATAGCCATTTTGCGTCTCATAGTCAGCATCAGAATCATAGGTAGCATTGGCAGAAATGACGACTGCCTCTTGCTGTAATAATTCTTGTTGTTGATGGCTTGAAAATTGCTGCTGGTTAGCAGTCTCCGTCTGGAAAGATAGGAAGAAGATAAACCCGAAAAGGAAAGTACAACCAATCTTGAGAAAGAAAGTATTCATGCCAAAAAGTTAAATAGGTTTTTAAAATTGCTAATTGTCTTGTTTTTGAAAAATATATGAAAAAATTAAATTGTTTGGTGCAACGCACGATTTTTGAAATAATATTTTTTATATATCTTTTATAGTGCTAATATAAAGACAATATTTGTTTTTCATATAGATTTTTATTTTTATTTGAGTATTTCTCATTAAAAATGCTAAATTTTCCTGTTTTGTCGGATATTTTGCTTGGTTTTTCGTAAAAAAATGAAATTTTCTTAAAAAAAAATAACCTTTACAATATTGAAATTAGATAGTAAGCTGTATATATTTCTAGGTAATCGTATCAAATTAGCTAGAATTAGGTAAAGTCTATTATTGTTGAAATTAATAACTAACCCATTATTTTAGTCATTAAAATTTGAAAATCACAAGTATGATAAATGTAATCATTGTAGATGATGAACCATTAGCGCAAGATGTTCTAGAAACACATATTCAAAGAGTACCTGAATTAAATCTTGTACAAAAATGTAGTAATGCATTAGAGGCAAATGATGCGCTTCGAAATAATAAAATCGACTTAATGTTTTTAGATATTCAAATGCCTCAATTAACAGGTATTGATTTTTTAAGAACTTTATCAAATCCACCTTTAGTTATTTTTACAACAGCCTATCCAAATTACGCAGTTGAAGGTTTTGAATTAAATGCTTTGGATTACTTATTGAAACCAATCTCCTTAGAGCGTTTTATTAAAGCAACAAATAAAGCTATTGACCAGATTCAGTTGAAAAGTAGCAATGTGGTTGCGGAGACTCCTAAAGACGGTAGTGACTTCTTTTTTGTTAAAGCAGATAAAAAATTGATTAAGGTCAATTATGATGACATCATATATATTGAGGGCTTGAAAGATTATGTGATTATAAGAATGCAGAATAGTCGGGTCATTACCCTTCAAACGATGAAAAGCTTAGAAGGAAAACTACCTTCTGGTCAATTCAAGCGCATCCACAGGTCTTACATTGTCGGTGTCAGCAAGATTAATGCGATTGTAGGTAATATGGTCGAAATAACCGAAAAAGGACAGCCAAAGCATTTACCGATTGGTAAAAACTATCGAGAAGAATTATTAAATATTATCAATAAGAATAAATTGTAGACTAGATAGAGGGGTGTAAAAGGCTTAATTTGCAAAAAACTTCTTTGTAACTTTATAAAAATATCGTAATGATTGTTAAAATTGTTTGATTGTTAAACCTGCCTGCCGGCAGGCAGGTTTAACAATCATAACAATCATAACAATCAAACAATCTTCACCAATTTATTGAGTTACGAATATAATTTATTGAGTTATGCTATTTTTTAACACCCCCATTTTCTATCCATCATCCCTTTCTTTCCCTCAAACTTCCGTAATTTTGGCTTTCTGAAAATTTACCTAAAATAAAGATGGCCTTAATAAATAAATTAAAAAAGACAGCAGCACAAATTGCAAGCTGGAACAAACTGAAAAATAGTATTCAACCAGATCATAAATTTGGGGCTAATCCCATTCCTGCAACACCCAACTATAAGGAATTAGAAAATTGGTTTGCTCATCCTGAAATCTCTTCTAAAGCTCAATATACCCCTGAAGGAGTAG
>CALLVC010000039.1 GCA_938010785.1 uncultured Saprospiraceae bacterium | reverse complement strand
AAATCTATTTTTGTTCACCCTTTAAATCCCCTTTTTACAAATTTTGCCATTCGATATGGTCCCGATAAAAATCGGGATTAGGAACGTCTTGCAAAGAAGTTTTTATAAGAAAACCCTTATAATAATTAAAAATGGTCGATAATGCACCAAGCACTATCGACCATTTTCTGAACAACGATATTTCAAAAAGAAAAATCATCTGCCCATTGTTAACTGCCCATGGACCTACTCCCTAAGCCACCTTCACTTTCTTCTTACTATTTCCAGATTTTCCACTTCCAGAACTACCGCTTCCACCTTTCACGCCTTTCTTCTTCCCCTTCACTTTGCTAGCTTTTTGCACTGCTTTATAAGCATTTACCACACCTCCTGTCACACTTAATGTTTTGAAAGGTACTTTTTCGCCATCCGAACCAGGCTTGATTACTTGGGTATTCAATGGGGTAACAGAATCCATCAAAATACTTTTTACTTGTTTAGCTGTCAATTTTGGAAATTGAGAACGAAGCAATGCTGCCACTCCTGCTACCACTGGAGATGCCATACTTGTGCCTTGTAAATTCTCGTATTTATTATCTGGAATGGTAGAATAAATAGCTACGCCCGGTGCAAATATATCTACATTCTCTTGGTCATAGTTTGAGAAGGTTGCTACGGCATCTTCTCCTCCTTTCCAACTTAATGCGCCTACTTCAATCCAGTTCGGTGCTTTTTTCTTACCAAAAAACTTTTTCTTCTCGTACTTATCATTAGGGAAATTGTTAGTTGGTTCTACTTCCATGTGGCTATTGCCTGCTGCGTGCACTAATAAAACATCTTTTTTTGCTGCATATCTAACCGCGTCATCTACCACTTTCTTATTCCAAGAAAAACCTTTTCCAAAACTCATATTTACTACTGAAGCGCCATTATCAACCGCATAACGAATGGCGTTCGCTACATCTTTGTCTCTTTCATCTCCATCTGGCACTGCTCTAATAGACATAATTCTTACATTATTTGCTACGCCATTCATACCAATGTCATTATTTCTTACTGCACCAATGATTCCTGCTACATGTGTTCCGTGACGTGCATCTGGTCCTTGTACATCGTTATTTCCGTAGCCTTTTTCTGTTTGATTCGCATAATTATCACCAATTACTGTTCGCGAATTAAAATCTGGGTTTAAACCATATTCTAATTGATTAGCAAAATGGTCGATACCTTCTTGTAATTGACCACTCATCTCTTCTTTGATTTCGTCCATAGAGGCAAAAGAACCACCTTGAGACAATACATCCATTACCACACTTTGACCAATAGCTAAGGAACGGTCTGCACCTACATTTAAACTTTTGATATTCTCCATGGTTGGCGCTTTCCCATCCAATAATTTAGCTACTGCACTCAATGATTCCAAAATAATTGGTTTCATGCTTTCATATTGTGCTAAATTAGCACCTGCTTTTTCCCGCCCTTCCTCTATTTCTTTTTTGGCTTTCAGATAAGTGGCGTATTCTTTTTTGTCTTTAATCTCAGTTACAGCTTTGCCCTCATATTTTTTGTTCAATTTTTTGTAGACTCTTGCTACCTCTAAATTATCTTCTTTGACATTTTTACCGTCTTTGCCACCAATAAAATTCCAGCCATGTACATCATCTACATATCCATTGTTATCATCATCTATTCCATTTCCTGCAATTTCGCCTGGATTGACCCACATCACATCTTTCAAATCTTCATGCTTGGCATCTACCCCAGAATCAATTACTGCAACAATGACTGTCTTCCCTTTTTTACCTTTAATGATATCGCTATACACTTTTTCGGTACTCACTCCCTGTACATTGGAACTCCCTTTATCTAGGTTAAACCAATTCTCTGGTACTGAATCCTGTGCATTAATTGTGGAAACTAGGCAAAAAGAAAACATTAATGCCATCCAATTTCTTACTTTCATTTCTTAGTTGATTTATTTTTTAAAAACTTTTTATTGATACTTGTAACGTTAGACGATGGAAAGTTGTTTTGTGGGACATTTTTTATCTTAAACTTTCGTCAAAATTGTACTAACCAGAACAGATATTTTTTCCATTTGCTAATAAATTGAATATTTTTAATATATTTAAGTCATTTCTAATAAAAGTGTGAAATTCATTAAAAAGAATGGATAAATTACCGATTATGGGTCTTTTTTATTTAAAAAATAGCTTGCTTGCTTTCAGAAAACCCCTTTTACATCTTTTGATGGTGTGCTTCTTTTTTGGAACAACACTCTCCTCCTCTTTTAGTCAAACTTTAGAATTAGGCTTATTAGTTGGTGGTTCCAACTATCAAGGGGATTTGGCATCTAGTGAATTCAATGTTGTTACAAAACAAACAGATATTGCATTTGGTGGTTTCCTCAGATATGCTTTAAATGAAAGTTTTTCCATTAGATTACAAGCGCTAAAAACAGAATTAAAAGCCGATGACGCTAATTCCAGTTTCGATATTTTAAAACAAAGAAATCTCCGCTTTTTCTCTCCTTTAGTTGATGTTAGTGTACGTACAGAATGGTATCCTTTCACCGCAAATGCAGATTATCAACAAGTTATCTTACCATACATTGCATTAGGGGCGAGCTTCTTTTCTTTTAAGCCTCAGGCTGTTTATCGTGAGGAAATTTACGAGTTGCAACCCTTAACCACAGAAGGGCAAGGTCTGGTATCTTTTCCTGACCGAAAACCATATCAGTTGTACAATGGCAGTATTTTGGCAGGAATAGGGGTAAAGTTTTTAATAAATGAAGATATTACTTTAGGAATTGATGTGTCAGCAAACTACACCTTCACTGATTACCTAGATGATGTCAGCACCACTTATGCAGATTATAATGAGTTAGCTTTTACGAATAGTATCCTTGCCGCTGATATTTCTTACCAAGTAGATGATTTTTTTGATATTAATCAAACAACTCCCCTTCCTAATACAGTAAGAGGGAACCCTAAACAAAATGATGGGTATATTATTGCAGGGATTACCCTATCTTATAATTTGATAAATCCAGACCGAGCTAATGGACGAGGAATTGGATGCCCTACTTTTTAGGGGTGCAGCTACAAACTACCTAATAAAACTCCGCTCAAGCACTGCCCGATTGCCTCTATCATCTTTTACCGTAATCTTCAGGTTATGCTCTCCTTTTGGAATACGGTTATCAAAACGATGAATGAGTAAATCATTCTTTTCATCGTATTGCATCAATATCCATTTGCCATCAACTGTAGCCGTGAAAGATAGTCCTTTTGCTCTTCCCGTGGTTGGCATTTCGTCTTTGATTTTAAAGGTCATTTTCGAACTCCCTCTCATATCTTTTCGGAAAGAAATAGGCGTAATTGTGGGTGGTGTATCATCCACCATAATACAGTAATCTCCTAAAGAACGAACCTTTGTGGTGACAAAGCCATTCTTATAAGTTCCACCACTATTGTACACTTTATTTTTTTCGTTACAAAAAGCAATGAAGGCCTTTTTTCGTAAGTTTTCGGGTAAATTTTCGGTCTTAATACTTAGATTAAAATATTTATGCACAGGAATACTTACGTCGTGCAAATGATGCATATCAGAATAAATATCAGCTGAATTATCTGTTGATAGCTCATAATTTAAATAGGCATTTTCATAAAAAATACCTTTTGGAAAGACCGCTTTTATTGAACCATTGTCAATTGTATTGCTTTGATTATACTCCATCGGATAATTATAAGCAACTGAATTAGAAGGATTTACTTCTGCTCGCCTTACCCAAAAATCTAAAACGGATTTGTTACCATCTACATCTAACGCTACTACTTTAATCTTGGAAGGCACCTGTTTATGAAGTGTTACTACGCCCTCATTTTTGTCATAAATAGATAGCTTATTTCCAGGCAGTTTGAAGCTTCGATTGTAGTAGGCTTTATTTAGCTTTTGTTCTGCATAGTCAATATGTGCATTGATGTAGCGACTTTCCCCAAAAGCAAAAGTTTCCATATCAAAGGCATGAATTAAGTTGTCATCCTGGTAAATTTCTAAGGCGTAAATACCATTCCAATTGGAGACGCCATTGTGGTGGTCATATACTTTTATGCCGAACCCTGCACGCCATGCACCAATCGCTAAAGTATCTCCTTTGATGCCATATTTACCGCCTCCTTTTTTAACTAAAGAATGGATTTTGGTATCAATGGTCTCCAATTTATCATTAAGATGATAGATTTTTATATTGTGCAATTTGGGACGAATATCATCAACCATCTGTAGGCCAAAAAGTAAAGGGTTAATAGGTTTTTGTGTCTTATTGTCTCTTATTTCAAAGTGTAAATGCGGACCAAAGGAACGACCAGAAGTCCCTAAATTACCTATTTTTTCTCCTTTTCGAACTCTAAAAGTCTCTCCATTTAGATATAAATCTACATTAAAATTTTGCTTTTCATATTGTGTTTTCTTGACATACGCCGCTACGTCATTTTCGAATCTTTGCAAGTGGGCATACACCGACATATACCCATTTGGATGCACCAAATACAAGGCATTCCCATAACCACCAGATTGCACTTTTATCCGCGCAATGTAGCCATCAGCAATAGCATAAATGGGTTGTCCATTTTTACCATCTTTCGCCTTAATATCAATTCCAGAATGTAAATGATTGGGTCGTAATTCACCAAAAGTACCCGATAAACGAATGGGTTGGTCTATAGGCGAACGGAAGTAATCTTGTGGATAAGCTTTGGTTGGTTTTCGTGTATTAATTGCAAAACCTACTGTTAAAAGTAGGATGGCCAAAAGTATTGTCAATCGCATAGTATGAAAGCTTAATTTTTAGGAGATGCGGGCAAAATACAGGAATTCTAGGTTTATATCAAAACTGAAGGAGATTTTATATTTTTTTTCGAGACTTAGGGATGTTGGATTATAATGATGAACGATAAATGATGAACGATGAATGATGAACGATGAATGATGAACGATGAATTCGTAAATTATGGAAAAGGCTCATTACTAAAAATCTACCTGATGCACACCTTGTCTATTTATAGTGCCTTTAGGTACTTAATATGGGTAATCCATAAAGCTAAAAGGAAGTGCTAAACGTGCCGTAGGTACGCAATATGGGTAATCCATAAAGCTAAAAGGAAGTGCTAAACGTGCCGTAGGTACGCAATATGGGTTTGAACGCCATGTTGCGTACCTACGGCACGGTGAGTAGTAATGGATGCAGTCTTTAGTTTCCGATTTTTTAGTACATACCTAAAGGCACTATCCTTAAATGATACTTTTGTGTGTATCCGGTAGTTCCTAAACATAGTATAAAATGGAGATTATATTTCTTGTTTTATAGGGTAAAATTTTAATTCAAACTAGCACCTTAAATTAGATTATTTTTATATTCAAAAAATAAAAAAATAGTAAGTTCTCAATAAAGATAGCTGGTAGTACGGACTTTAGTCTGTCCAGTTTAAAAGTCTTTAGACTTTATCGCTTTACTTAACGAACCAAGCCTAAAGGCTTGTGAACCTGACAGACTAAAGTCCGTACTACCGGATTGACTATTGAGTATTTATAAGTTATTGATTGTTAGATCATTATTGCAATTAATTTTTCAAAAAACATTCTATTCTAAATTGCTTTTTGGCATAGCTTTTGCAATATATTATAATGTAATAACGATTACCTTTTTCTTTCAAAATCAACCTCTTTTTTGACTAGAAATTAAGCCTAAAATAAAGTTTTAAAAAAGAAGTTTTGAAACTTACTTCTGGCATCGTTTTTGCACTATAATAAGTATCACAGTGATTACTATTTTTGCATCAAGAATCACTTCAATATATTACCTCCCACTCAAGTAAATACCATCAAAAAAAATCAAGTAATATACCATCGTTTTAAACTAAGTATTTTTCATCGTATTAAACCTACATTATTATGATTAATAACAAAAAAAAAGCGACCAAATGACATGTCTGCCTTTGGCCGCGTTAACATAGCGCTGTCTAAACGACATTTTCTTAGTTATTCATTCGATTGCTAGAAAAAGACAAAAAAATTATAATTTTACTACCTGAATTTTCTTCACTGACATTCCTTCCTTCGTCACAACACGCAAAAAATAAGTTCCAGGCTTCCAATCAGACGTATTTATAGTGGTATCAATAGTATTTCCCTTCGTAGAAGACGCTATCATTTGCATCCCAGACGCAGAAAATACAGATAAATTGATAGACCCCGTACTTTTTAAGTTTTTTTGCACTCTAAAGTAGTCTGTAGTTGGGTTAGGAAATGTTTGGACTTGTAAATCTTGACCGACTTCCTCCTTAAGGCTGGTTGTAATTCCATCAATTTCAAAAGTTTTTGACACACTACACCCATTTGCATCTTCGATTGTCACCTCATGACTACCCGCAGAAAAATTTGAGCCATAACTTTCCGTTGTGCCATCACTCCATAAAAAATTGTAATCAGGCGAACCTCCCGCTACCTCTACCATCACGTCATTTTCCATTACTTTTACCTCTGCCTCTAATGCATTTGGCGCAGTAACTGGAAATTCAAAAGAACTCACACAACCTTTTGCATCCACTACTTCCAAACTGTGAACGCCTGCTGATAAATTTACTGCTGCTAACCCTGTTTCGCCGTTCGACCATTGCGTCTCATACGGAAAATTTCCTCCTTTTAATTCTACAGTAATGCTTCCGTTTTCGCTGTCGTGGCAAGTGATTGGTGTCATTGCAATATCACTTAAAGCAATTGGTGCCGTTGCTTGAATACTTCTGCTGATAACTACTTGACAACCAACTGCATCTGTTACAGTTGCCGTATAAATCCCAGCACTTAAGTTTTCAATTTTTGACCCAGTTTCACCATTGTTCCACTTAATTTCATATGCCCCATTTGTAGTTACCGCTAAAGTCAAACTGCCTTCTCCCTTCGCACATGCATCTTGTGCTAAGTTTGATACAGCTACTTGCGGAACTTCATGCTGCACTACTTCCATTTCAGCCATAGTTTGACATTGATTGACCGTATCGGTAATAGTCATCTGATAAGTTCCAGCAGCATTAACTGTCAAGAATAAGGAGTTGCTATTTGAAATCGCCTCCCCGTTTCTACTCCATTCAACTTTTGCAGCAGCACTAACTACTGAACCTTCCCCACTAAGGGTAGTTGTTAACTTAGTACAAGTCAACATTTCTGGTGTAGCAATCCTCGCTTCTGGTCTTGCCGCTTCTCGTACACTTGCAAAAGTTGCATCTGAACAACCTGTAATAGTATCTGTCACGAAAAGTGTGTATTCTCCTGGTGCATTTATGACAATTTCTTTAGCATCTCGGTTAGAAATTATATTGCCATTTTCCGTTACCCAATTGTAAACAGCATTTTCCGTATTATTTCCAATAGCTGCTGTTAAGGTTAAAGAAGAATTTTCACAAGTCAATACTTTGTCATTATCAATTCTTGCAGAAATAGCTGAAGCTGCTACTACGTTTACTGTTTCAATGGTCACACATTCTGTATCCAAATCTCTGATAGTCAAGGCATAAGTACCCGGTTCATTCACTGAAATCATCAATTCATTAATTTGGTGAATGATATTTCCATCTTCTGTGGTCCATTCTACTGCAATATTTTCTTTTAAAGAAGAAGCAGAAGCATCAATTGTCACCACTTCTTGCTCACAAGATAAAGCAGTTGTCGCTGCAAATTCAATGGTTGAAGTTCCTGTCTGATTGACGGTTATGGAAGCTGTATTACTACACCCCGTTGCATTAGTCACTCTTACTTGGTAAGTTCCTGGAAGCGTTACCGTTGGATTATTTTCTATAGAAGAAAAATTTTCTGGACCAGTCCAGTTAATTGTTAAATCATTAGCTGTAGAAACTAATTTTAAGGTAGTGGAAGGATTAGCACAAGTTAAATCATTCGCCTTTAATTCAATGCTAGGTAATTCTGTGTTCGCATTTACCGTAAATACTTCTGTTGTAGTACAGCCATATTCGTTCATTGCGGTCACGCTGTAGATTCCTGCTTCTATGATGTCAACTTCTTGGTTATTGCTAATGATGTTGCCATTATGTTCCCAAGCAAAACTTTGAATATTATCGTTGGAAAGCCCTTTTAGGGTGATTTTATTGTTTGCGCAGGTTAAGTCTTCTCCTTTAATAGCTACGTGTGGTTCTGCAAATTTTGCTTCGATTAAAACATCTAGCGTAGTTGTACAACCTGCTCCTTTTTGAGCTGTGAGTCGATAAACACCTGGTGTGGAAACAGTTGGTGTTGGTTCATTGGAAGCAAAGCCATTTGGTCCTTTCCAACTATAAGTTAAACCAACTTCATCCGTTACTATCACAAATGTAGCCGTTGGTCGATTACAATCTAATACACTTCCTTTTGCTGTAATTTTTGGTTCTGCTGTTTCTCTAGTTACAGTTACACTCGTTTCATTTGTACAACCTGTTCCATTTGTTATCAATAAATTATAAACACCTGCTGTTTCAACAACTGGGTTCTGTTCTGTTGATTGAAAATTGTTTGGGCCAGTCCAGCTATAAGTTACATTGTCTATCGTGGTAGCAGTCAATTGAGCAGTTGCATTTCCACAAGTAATTGTGCCTCCTTGAGCGGTAATAGCTGGTGCTTCCGTATCCGAAACAACAGATACCGTGGTTTGATTGGTGCAACCATTTTCAGCAGTTACTTTAAGGGCATAAACGCCTGCTTGGTCAACTGTTGGATTGGTAGAACTTGAGGTAAAACCATTTGGTCCTTCCCAATTATACGCAATAGCAGTTGCTGAATTGGCAGATAATTGAGTGGTATTATTTCCACAGCTAATTGTACCTCCTTCTGCATTAATCGCTGGTACAGTCGTATTTCTTACTACTTCAATCATTTTTTCTGTCGTACAACCATTTGTTCCTGTTACTACGACTACATAGCTTCCTGCTTCGGACACTACAGGTCTTGCAACTATACTGCTAAAACCATTTGGTCCCGACCATTGGTAAGTAGCAATCGAAGGGGAACCCGTTGTTCTGATTTCTGTATTTGATTTATCACAAGACAATTCCTCCGCAGATAAAGTTAAAGCTGGTGACGTAAAATCTTCTGTCACTTCTACCGTATCCTTTACGATACAACCTGTATCCTCATTACTAACTGTCAACACATAAAAACCTGGTTCTGAAACAGATATAATTTCTTTTGTTGTATTTCCGTATAAATTTCCGCTTAAGCTTGTCCATTTATAATCATAAGAAAAACCGTTTCTTGACTCACTGCCATCCAAAGAAACAATCGGCTCTGCACAACCAATAATTTGGTCAGCACCTGCGCTAACGAAAAATGGTTGAGAACCATTTACGGTTACATTTACGGTAGTCGTTTTTCCCGTAGCATCTGTAATTGTGCAGCTATAATCACCTGCTGAAACATTCGTTAAGTCTTTGCTTTTTTCTCCATTACTCCAGTTATAAGTATAAGGTGACTGACCATAACTAACGGTTAAAGTAACTCGACCATTTTGTTGATTACAAGCCTCATCTTTTACATTTGCATTTGCTTGAAACACATATACGACACCTCCTGCAGTACTTCCTAAGCAACTTGCGTTTTTAATTCTACTTCTAATCAAAGCCCCCGGTAAATCACCAAAACCACTTGCTAAATTGATACCTGGGTTTGAAGCAGATAAGTCACAATCATTGGTCCATTGCGGATTTAAGTGACAGTAACTCATGACTGTTCCACCTGTTGAAGCAGGTTCATCGCCTTGGTCACAATCGCCTTCTGGACACCAGCAATTGTCAATTGGTCCAGTAGGCCACAAACAGCTATGTGTGTGTGCCGAACCTAAGTTGTGACCAATTTCATGCGATACTGCATAGGCCGTCCATGAATAAGTTGGGTATTGCTTGTAAGAAGTGGTAATATTTGTGTAGCCTACTGCTTTTTCTTTATCACATAAAGCATCAATGTTAGCGGAACCACCATTGGGTACCGTTCCATTTACTTTGTAATTTGATAATAGGTGAGCGACATCTCCGTTAAAGTCTCCATTTAAAGAGGCTCCGAAAGCATCTCTTGCAGCTTTGGCTGAAGTTGTTGGGTAAGGGTCTTGACTTGCCCATACTTTTATTTCAGATAATTCAACTGTAATATCATCATTCGCATAAATAGCAGATACTACATTAAATAAACCTGTTGCAAAATCAGTTGTAGCTTGTGCAGAAAATCCATTTGCCTTATATAAATCATGGTCGCATTCTACATATACACTTACGGTGTTGTCGGACCTTGCTCCTGTTCGGTATTCTCTAGTAACAATTAATTCTTCTGGGTCTTCTGTGGAACAAGCGAATGGGTTGGATGCGTTGATATTTCTTTCTTTGTAAAGTACGAAGGTATCTGAATTGTCCTTTCCGTATTTGCCAATGTTGTAACTTTCGCCATTCAGGGAAAGAACGCCAGAGATAGTCTCCTTATGAAAATTTAAAACTATCATGGCGTTCTCAACTCCTGAAATAGCACCTCTGTAAAAGAGGCTAGGGGAATAAGAAAGGGTATTGTGTGTGCCGCCAGAATGAACGGTCACTTTAAAGTCTTCTGCAAAAAAGGAAGCTTTCGTTAACTTGGCTTCCAATTTTTTAGTCGCTCCAAAGGGGATTTGAAGCGTCATTGTTTCAAGTTTTTGTTGATGGATTTGTGCTAAAGTTCCCTTATTTAAAGTAAAATAAGTTGCCTCTTCTACAAATCGTGTTTTATCTGTCCCCACCTGGATATTGCCGAAGAGCTCTTCCGTTGGGTAAGTATATACTGAATTTGCTTGTAAATTTATATTAGTAAATAGGCATAAAATTCCTATTAGGATGCATGTGCATACCTTTGCTGTCGTTGACATAAGCGCAATTTTTTTGGGGAGAGGAATTATGAAAGAGGGAAATTAATAGAAGGGATTGGGAAAGTAGTAAGAGGGAATTTTAAAAATCAAACTTTTTAGAAGGGGTAGAAAATTGGGAGGAGATTGTTTGTAATTGCTTGATGACTCAAAGATAGGCATATATCTAACCTATCTCCAAAAAAATTGATGTCACTTTTATTTTTTTATTGTTTTTTTTTCAAATATTTAATTGAAAACTAGTCGAAAGTGCCTCTTTTTTCAAATATTTTAATGTTAGTGACAGTCTAATTATTCTAACCTATTCAAGGTACTGCTTGAAAATCAAAACTTTACACTTTTTTAATAAAAAAAAACTAACTATTTGTGACTAGCTTTCGGAAAGGGCTATTTTTTGACATTTTTGCTAATTGCTTTCTAAATTCCTTTTGCCAGATTATATCTCCAATTGCAAAAATTTATAGATAAACAACAATAAAGCTATTATAAACTACATTTTTTTTCATAAACACCTCTTATAAACCCCAATATTGGTGTTCTTATATTAAATAAATTGGCTATCCTTTTATTTCGTCTTCGTATCTTCGTCACAAATTCGTTTATAATTAATAGGAACATTAAAATAATTATGAAAAAAAAATTACTTTTTGCGCTTTTATCTTGGACCTTCGTTTTGAATAGTTGTGGAACGGATACAACCGCTGCAAAAGAAACGATTGCTGCGACTATGGAAAAAGCGACGACTCCCGCTAAACAACTTCGTCATGTTGTCCTTTTTAAATTTAAAGAAGGCACAACGGCTGAAGCTATTAAAGAAGTGGAAGCAGCTTTTACTGCTTTGCCAACTAAAATTCCAGAAATTAAAGGCTATGAATGGGGTACAAATAATAGCCCCGAAGGATTGGATAAGGGTTTTACCCATTGTTTCTTTCTAACTTTTGATAGTGAAGAAGGACGTGCGGTCTACCTCCCCCACCCTGACCATAAGGCTTTTGGGGAAGTGTTGACACCACATTTAGCAGATGTTTTGGTTTTGGACTATTGGGTGCAATAAGATTTAGGTATCGGATATCGTTGAGGTAGAAAAGCCTTTAGGCTTTCCCGTTACCGACCTTTAGGTCGATTTTTTTTAATCGAATAGGTCTAAAGACCTTGGACGGGAAAGCCTAAAGGCTTTTCTACCAAAATACCTGATATCTTAATAACTATCCTTTTTTCCAACTTATCAATATCACACCTATTAGTATTAATAAAATCCCCAATAATTCCTTTCATTTATCTTCTATTTTCAAGTTACGGACAATGTAAAATTGGTAGTACATGACCCGCCCGACTGCGGAGTGGGCTGGTTTATCCTGTCCAATTAAGACCTTTATGTTTTGGGAGACGCTAAAACGAAGCACAAAATCTAGATGCCATCGACCTAATTGGAATTAATTAAATAAAGTGCGGTTTTAAAAACTGGTAGCACAGAATTTATTCTGTTTAGTCGAAGGATTTTAGTCCGAGCAAATGTTAAAATCAAGGTCTGAAGACCTTGAAACAGGACAGGATGAATCCTGTGCTACCAATTAAAACCGCACATTATTTTCTTAATCTTAATAAGGTCGTTAAACCCGACAGACTAAAGTATGTACTACCAGTTATCCGCAACCATGGATTAATTATTACAAAAACGAAAGGTACAGCTTTTCTTCTATGCACTAAGGAACGATGATTTAATAAACTTACATTCTTAGGCTAGGCTATTTTGTGCCTAATCGAGGCAACGAAATAGGAGTTATGCCTTAGCATAATGACTATTTTGTTAACGAAGAGTAGGTGCAAAAGAATCAGCATAGAATGTAAATTTATTTTGTCACCGTTCCTAATAAATATATCCCCTAACAAATATCCAAATAAAAGTCTCCTTTCTTTAAAAGAAATTTCAAGTTGTTTTACTACTTTTAATTTTCTTGTTTAGCAAAAAAAAAACGAAATGGCCAACCACCAACAATTTGACAAAATAGACGAAGAGCAATTACCCGTTGCCAAACACAAACTCCACGACTGGACCCACTTTGCAGGGTTATATGCCGCGGAGCATGTTGCCGCCACTGAATTTGTCATCGGAGCTACTTTCGTAGCATTGGGCGCAAAGACCATGGATATTATAGTCGGTTTACTGATTGGAAATATTCTAGCGGTGCTAAGTTGGACGCTCATTACTACGCCAATTGCAGTAGAAACACGGCTAAGTTTGTATACTTACCTCAATAAGATTGCAGGAAGTTCGATGTCGAAGCTGTATAACTGGGCAAATGTCATCATATTCACCGTCATATCAGCAGCGATGGTGACCGTCTCCGCTTCGGGTGTTCGATTCGCCTTTGACATACCCGCACAACTCGATTGGTATCCCACCAATTTATGGTTTGTATTAATCGTTTTGTTAGTTGGAATCGTGGTGGTCTTTGTCGCTATCTATGGGTTCAACGCAGTTTCTGATTTTTCGGGAGTGGCAGCACCTTGGTTGTTTGTCATGTTTACGAGTGGCGCACTAGTGCTAATGCCAGCCCTATCCCTAGATGTTTTAGGCAAAACACTCCCAAGCAGTTGGGCAGATTTTGTCAGCATTGGCGATCAATCCATCTGGACGGGCGTGAATAGTGATGGGCAACCGGGCATTGGCATCTGGGAAGTCATCGGCTTTGGTTGGGCCGCCAATTCTATTACCCACTTTGGCTTAATAGATATGGCATTGCTTCGATTTGCAAAGAAGAAGTCTTATGGACTGGCAACTAGTACAGGGATGCTTTTTGGGCATTACATTGCATGGATTTCAGCAGGTATCATGGGCGCAGGAGCGGCGGTTATTTTAGGCAAAGCTATCGTAGAATTAGACCCAGGAGATGTTGCTTTTTATGCCCTTGGCTGGTCTGGATTTGTTATCGTAATTGTAGCGGGCTGGACTACGGCTATTACGAATCTATATAGAGCTGGATTGGCAGCACAAGCGATTTTTAGCAATCAGTCTCGCCGAAATACCACCCTAATTGTAGGAATCGGAATGGTCATCATTGGCTGTTTTCCTTTTGTCTTCACTAAGTTTTTACCCTTATTAACTTATGCAGGTTTATTGGTTGTTCCCGTTGGGGCCATTGTTTTTGCAGAGCATCAGATTTTTCCAAAAATTGGATATACTCGATATTGGGCGAAGTATCAAGACTATGCTAATAGTTTGCCTGCTGTAGCCTCTTGGGGCTTAGGCTTAGTATTTGGTTTTGGTTTAAATTTCTTAGATGTCATGTCTTTCTACTACTTGTTTATTCCAACGTGGTTTTTCACCATCATCGTTTATACCATTTTAGCAGGCATGTATGGCGCTAAAGAACAATATCCTGAAGCAGCGGCAAAAGAGCAGCAGTTTAATAAAGACGTCGTCGCCTACCAACAAGCATTGGCAACCAAAGCACCTGTTTTAATAAAAGACAATTCAGCACTCTCCAAAGTATTAAAAGGAATTGGCTACTTAGCCTTGGCGATTACTTTGTTTTTAGCAGGAAAAGTCTTATTCGGAAGTCCTAACGAAGGCAGCTATATCGCCAATCGAGAAACGTTCTATTTTTATGGATTCATCTGTACCCTACTCTATTTTGTGACGGCTTATTGGGCATTGCAAAGGGGGAAAGTGTTGCAATCTTAAAGCTGGTAGTGCAGGATTTATCCTGTCCTGTTCCAAGTTCTTTAGAACTTGACTAAGCTAAAAAAACAAAATTAGATACACTGACCTAAAGATCGCTGAACGGAACAGACTGAAGTCTGTACTACCAGCTAAATTGAATTAAAAACATGCAATTAAATCAGCGTAATATATTTAAAATAAAGAAACAATTATCCTGTCCAACCTATAGTCGGCAGACCTTAAAAACGGGCATTGTTCATATAGGAATAGGTGGTTTCCACCGTGCTCATCAAGCCTATTATCTTCATCAATTATTGGGCAAGTATCCAAAATCCGGTTGGGGAATATGTGGCGTAGGCATCCGAGAAGGAGACCGAACAATGTATGATATTCTTAAAAAACAAAATGGCTTATATACCCTAATCGTACAGCATCCGAATGGAACGGTAAAAAGCGAAGTCATCGGTGCTATAAAGGAAATGCTTTTGGCGGTGGATACGCCAAAAAAGGTCATTGATAAAATGGCACATCCCGATACCAAGATTGTTTCCCTAACAATTACAGAAGGTGGATATAATTTCAGCCCACTTACAGGGGCCTTTAATTTTGACAATGCGGACATACAACAAGAATTACTACATCCCGACCAGCCCAAAACGGTCTTTGGATACTTAACCGCTGCCTTAAGAAAACGTCGGACCAAAGGCATTGCACCTTTCACTATTTTATCTTGTGACAATATTCAGCACAATGGCGATGTAGCCCGTCAAATGGTATTGGCATTTGCACAAAAACAAGATGCGGCATTAGCCGAATGGATAGCCGAAAACGTTACCTTTCCCAATACGATGGTTGATAGAATTACGCCTGTAACAACCTCTGCGGATATCGGTTATTTACAAGAAGAATATGGTCTGAAAGATGAGTGGCCAGTAGTTTGTGAGCCATTTATTCAATGGGTAGTAGAAGATAAATTTGTGAATGGAAGACCGCCGTTGGAAGAATTAGGGGTACAATTTGTGCCCAATGTAACGCCCTATGAAAAGATGAAAATTCGGCTGTTGAATGCAGGGCATTCCGTCTTAGGTATTCCTGGAGCAGTTCATGGGCATCCAACGATAAATGCCTGTATGGAAGATGCGGTATTTGCAAAGTTTATGCGGGCATTCATGGACAAAGAAGCAACACCTGTTTTAGATGCCATTGAAGGGATTGACTTAGAAAAATATAAAGACAGTTTGGAAGAACGATTCGCCAATCCAAATATAAAAGATAGTGTCAGCCGAATATGCTCGGAGAGTGCCGCCAAACTCCCTAAGTTTTTGATTCCTACCCTACAAGAAAATTTGGCATCAGGCGGAAGCATTGACTATGCGACCTTGATTTTAGTTGCTTGGTGTTATTACAGTGATAAAGAAATGGATGAAAATAATAATCCATTAGAAATTATTGATACACAACAAAACCTGCTACACGAAGCGGCTAAAAAAACGGCTAGCCATCCACTCAGTTTTTTGGAGGTATCAGAAGTCTTTGGAAAGCTTATTGAAAATGAGCGATTTACGAAGCGGTATGTAGAAATGATACAATTAATCTATGAAGGCAAAGGGATTAGGAAGATAATGAGTGATATTTAAGGAGTAGGAAGAAGAATAAAATTAAATTGTTTACACAAACCCCGCACGACTGCGCAGCGGGCAGGCTTAGCTTGTTTGATACGCTAACTCTTAGGTTAGTCTATAGTAATTAGCTAGTCTAAAGACCAAGCATATGCACACATTTAGGGAACTGACAAAAAAGATGCCGTAGGTATCAAATATAGGTAAAGGTAAATACTAAAGAAAATTCCTATCCTCTAATCGTGCCGTACCCCGATAGCTATCGTGGGGAAACGTGGGTTTGAACACCATGTTTTGTACCTACGGCACAAATGCCACTCGCTGATACCCATAGACTACCTATTTTAGGTACCTAAAGTCACCCTTTTTTGGAGTTAGCCAAATGTATGCATACGGTAAATCTAAAGACCAGTATCCCGAACAAACTAATCCAAAAGCTTTCGGGAATATTACCAATTCACAACTTGAGTAATTTAATTATTCCATACCACTAGGACTAAACCAAATAGGCGAAGACCAAGCCCGTTCCTGAATAGCAGCAGGTACGTCTTTAGGTACATTTAAGCCCATTGCTTTCGCATCATAAGTGCTCCATCTAGGCGTTGGTATTTCTAGAACTCTAGCATAATAAAAAGCTTCTTCTTCGGCATCAAATTCGGGGTCAGTCCAAACAGTTTGGAGATTAATGGCGCCAATACTATTTTCATAACTCGCATTCGCTATATCTACTGTATTTCCAATAGAAGCCAATTTTCCATTTGCGTCTAACCTCCGATTTTCAGACCAAACCACCTCAAAAACCTTTTCTTGAGTCTGACCATCTTTGTCGGTCCAACCTTTGATAATTTGAATCCTATCCAAATTTCCACTCTCTGCGTCTTTGACTGCCCAAACTAAGAAAGAAGGCGCTTTATTTTCTGTAGTTGATGGCGGTAAATCACTTCCCATAGGGACGCCTACTTTAGCAACATTGATAGCCCAATCTTCTTGTTCCAATACATCTTTTGGAAAATCCCATGCACCATAAAACCGAACTTTAATCCTAGGCCCAGAAGTGGCAAAAGTTTCTTTTCGCTGCATGGCATCAAACAGGGCTGGTCTAGTATTTTCCTCCGCCCACACTCCTGCCAAACTACCCGCACTCCATCTATCCCAACGGGCAACATTTTCTTGACCACTTCTTCGTTGTTTATTGTTAGAATCTACAATTCCTATTTTTCCGCTATAATTGTATTCCTCTGCTGGGCTAGAGCCATTATGACTATCGGTGCTACCAATAAAGCCAAATTTATAAGGGTTTGCGCCTATATTTTTTTGATAATTTAA
>CALLVC010000038.1 GCA_938010785.1 uncultured Saprospiraceae bacterium | reverse complement strand
TAATGAGCTAGATGAACAACCACAAACAGGCGATAATTATTACCGAATCGGTACGGCATTTAGTGAAGGAGATTTCACCTATTCCGAAATTGTTCAAGTGGCTTTTACCCCATTAGACCAATTCGGTATTTATCCCAACCCAGTTAATGCGAACGGAGAATTATTTATTAATTTAAGTGATTATGCGGGGGAAACTGCTGATTTGATAATCTACAATGGATTTGGGCAGCCAGTCCAGACAATGCAAGTAGATAGGGTAGCGGATAGCCCAATTAGGGTACAGGTAGGAGGTTTAACCGATGGGGTTTATTCTATTGGTATTAAAGTGCTTGGTAAGCGACTGCAAGCAAAGCGTTTTATTGTACAGAAGTTGTAGGTTGTACCGACGAACCTGCCCGCTACGCATTCAAGCGGGTTCATTCGTAGCTATACAGATAAATTTATTTTGAAGATTTTTTACAAAAATCATAGCAAACTTAACAAAATAGGTTGTACGGATTGGGCTGATGGAGCGAATTTATACGGATTTCTAAATACACGACTTTTAAAAATCCTTATTTAAATCCGCCTAATCCGTACAACCTATCTTTCATCCGACTTTGCCGCGTTGGGATTGGAATTACTAGATACTAGATGCTAGTATCCAGCATCCAGTTTAATAGCCCGCAGCTTGCCCATCTTTTCGACTCTCCGAAGCGCCATAATACACCCCTTGTTCCGCATCGTATTTAATGGCTTGATAGCCGCCATAAATACCAAGTCCAAACCCAACGTCGTGTCCTCTGACCATTAATTGTCGAATCGTTTCATAGTCAAAACCACTTTCCAATCTGATTTTTCCTTTACCATTAGCGGCTTTACCCGTTGGGGTAGAAGAACCTGTGTGGTCAATTCTTGGCGCATCTCCTGCCTCCTGAATATTCATACCAAAGTCAATCATATTCATCACAATTTCGCAATGACCCATCGGTTGGAAATCTCCACCCATGACACCAAAACTCATATACGGTTGCCCATCTTTGGTAATGAAAGCTGGAATAATGGTATGGAAAGGACGTTTATTCGGCTCATAAGTATTTGCTTGACCTGCTACTAAAGAAAATAATTCCCCTCTATCTTGCAGCATAAAACCTAGTCCAGGAGCCACCATTCCGCTTCCCATACCTCGATAATTACTTTGAATGAAAGACACCATGTTTCCATCTTTATCCGCAGTTGTTAAATAGATGGTTTCTCCTGCGCTGATTTGTCCTGCTTCGTATTGTCCAGCTCTTTCGGTAATCAAAGCTTTTCGTTCTTTGCCATATTCCTTAGAAATCAGATGGTCTACATTGACATCCGCAAAGTCCATATCGGCATAATATTTTGCGCGGTCTTCGAAGGCTAATTTTTTTGCTTCTACGAAATAATGGATGTGGGCATCACTGCCGAAAGGAATTTTAGAAAAATCATATTGTTCTAAAATATTCAACATCTGCAAAGCGGTGATTCCTTGCCCATTGGGAGGTAATTCCCACACATCATAGCCTCGGTAATTGGTAGAAACAGGGTCTACCCATTCTGATTTATGGTTAGCAAAATCTTCATAAGATAGAAAACCACCTTGTTCTTTAATGAAATTAGCGATGGTTCGTGCAATAGCTCCTTTGTAATAAGCATCACGACCACCTTCTGCAATTTTAGTCAAGGTGTTGGCTAGAAATGGATTCTTAAAAACATCTCCTTTTTGAGGCACTTTGCCATTGCCATCAATGGTATAAGTTTCTTTCACATTCGGGAAGCCTTTACGTAAATAAAAAGGAACAGAATTGCCCCATAAAGCAGCAATGTATTGAGTTAGCGGAAATCCTTCTTGAGCGTACTTTATAGCTGGCGCTAAATTTTCTTTCATCGGCAGTTTGCCAAACTTTTTATGTAGTTCAAACCAACCGTCTACTGCACCGGGGACACTCACTGGCAGTGGTCCGTGTGAAGGAATTTTAGTCATTCCTTTTTCTTTAAAATAATCAATTTTTAAAGATTTTGGTGATCGTCCACTCGCATTTAAACCGTAAAGTTGCTGTGTTTTAGCATCCCAAACGATGGCAAATAAATCGCCGCCCATACCACAACCCGTAGGTTCCATTAAACCAAGAGCCGCATTTGCTGCAATGGCCGCATCAATGGCCGAACCACCTTTTTTCAAAATATCCAAGCCAACTTGGGTCGCTAAAGGTTGAGAGGTGGCGACCATACCATTTTTGGCGATAACTTCTGCTCTAGTAGCAAAGTTTTTTCCAGTGAGTCGGTCTTGTGTAAAAGCCATAAGCGTAGTAAATATTAAACCTGCAGTAAGTAATAGTTTTTTCATGATTAGGAAGTAGTTGTTATAAGATAATTTTCATGTTCTACTCTACCTTACTAAACTAAGGGAGTTTTGAGGGTGAACCGACTTTTTTTTCGAGCCTAAAGCTCGAAAAAAAGTCGGTTCACCCTCAACTCCCTCCTCCACCCAAGCTGCTAAGCAGCGAAGGGCGGTAATTACGATTTTTAGAAGGGTAGCGTATTCATGTTCTTAGATGAAGGTAAGGCAGAAGTAGGAGAAATTAAAATTTTAGGGGATATGTGAAAAATAAAACAAAAAATGTTTTAAAATATTCTTTAATTTAAAACAAATTATTTATATTTGTACTTCCTTCGTTATCACCCGTAGATAACACAAGTTTTCTCAAAGTATGTTTGTTTAGAAGCCTCACCATTGTGAGGCTTTTTTTGTTTGATGGAGGTATACCTCGCATGGTTATTGTTTTATATACCTATATAAAATTGAATTCAAATTATAGGTCGACAATCCCATGAAAAAACTAATTTTATTATATACCGCACTAATTTGTGTGTGTTGGTCACTAAAAGCACAAAACGATTTTAAGTTTGGTTTACAAACAGGCGCAACGGCGGCTACTTTTAATGCTGACATCAGCATTTCTGGAAATATTGGAGCAGCCATTCCACCGATAAATGAGTTTTCACAAATTGCTAGTTTTAATGTAGGTTTTTGGTTTGAAAAAAGGTTTGCTCCTGCTTTTGCTATACGATGGGAAGTGCAGCGGAGTCCAGGTGGTGCCAAAGCCTTTGATGTATTGGAAGAAAGAGAAAAACGATATAAATACTTTTACTTAAGTAGTCCTTTACTGTTGAAAATAGCCCCTTTCCAAAAAAAGGCAAAGCATCCTATTCAACTAGAAATTGGTGCAGTGGCTAATTACTTTTTATTCGATTATGGAGAAGAAGTCACCTTCGGGGCAATTAATCAATTTGAATTCAGTGCTTTGGCAGGCTTGACCCGAAACATCGACGATAAATGGTCGGTAAGTCTGCGCTACAATCGAGGATTAAAACCATTTAGTCAATATGAGGTAGGAGGTGTTAATATCAATTGGACAAATGAATCTTACATCCTTACTTTTAGTCGAGCCTTGTTTACCATCGGTCAAAAAGCAAAAGTAGTAGATACAAAAGCAGCTACAAAAACAGCCGAAACAGCATCTACCAAAAAGAAACTCACCAAAAAGCAAAGATTGAAAAAGAAAAAGAAAGAAATTCGACAGCGGAAGAAAAAACAGAGGAAAAGGAAGAAATAATGATGAATGAGCGAACCCGAAGGGTGAATGTTCGGGATGAGCAAATAAAATTTGTGAACCGTTTACGGGTGGGAAAGCCAAGCGAGAGAACCACGAAGTGGGTGGGCTGGCAAATGATGAACGATGAATTGGGTGTAAGCGGTATATATTGAGCTTTTACCCAATTCATCGTTCATCGTTTATAGTTCATCATTCATTTATAGTTCATCATTTTACGACTCAACTCAATTGAGTCGCTTTCAATTGTTGCACATAAGAAACGTGAAGAAAACCCACCTCACCGTCCAAGGTGCGAACATGATACCAGATACCAGAGGTACCTAATAATTCAACTGGACTACCATTTGTCAATTTTTTAATCAACGAATTTTTACCATTAGGTTTACTCCGAAAGTTCGCGTCATTATAGGTAATGCCTTGGTTAAGGATATCGGGTTTAATAATAGCGATATTGTTAAGAAAGCGATTTCGATGTTTTTTGACAAAAGGAAGTGGGTCTACCGCACCTTGACCACCAGGCAAATAGATACCAAAATGCAAATGAGGATGGGTGCCACTAGCATTTCCCGTATTACCAACAAGACCAATCGTATCTCCAACTTCAACTTCTTGTCCTTGCACGACCAAATGTTTGTGCAAATGGGCATAATAGATGGCATTATTATTCTCAGCGTCTCTTAAATATATTTGTTTTCCACCCAAACCTTTGTCACCTACTTCGGCTACAAATCCATTGGTGACCGCAATTAAAGGTTCTCCTCTTTTGGCAAAAACATCAATGCCTTCGTGCTTCCGTTTACCTGCATCTCTATCGTCTCCCCAAAAGCTCCAAACATCTTCGTATTTTCTACCTTTTACAGGAAAAGCATAGGTCGGATTTTTTAGAATTTTTAATTCATAATTAGCGTCTTTATGAAATTGAGGTTGAATTCTGAGTAGGAATGTTTCAGATTTTGGAACGACAAAATGAAAGGCAGTTTGTCCTTCTTTACTTTTCATAATAGGGTGCCAGCGACCTTCTTTCTTTTGGAAAAAGTCCATGAAAAGCTGCATATCAGCGGTATCACTGGTGAGTTGTATGTCAATTTGTTCTCCTAGTTTTAAAGGAATTTCAAAAGCTAGGACTTCCGCCCTTCCTTTCAAAAAGAAGCCAGTTTGACGATAGGGCGTTGGAATCTCAACATTTTTAGAAAAGGCTAAATTACCGATAGAGTCCCATTCAACTAACTTATTTTTATCGAACCCTTCTGTTTTTTTTAAGGTGTTTTCATAATTTGCCCGAGCGGATAATGGTGTGAAAAGAGCAGATAAAGTAGGTTTTTTTTGCTGACAAGCAGCGAAAAAAAGACCTAAAAAGAGGACAGCAAAAGACGCAAAAGATTTTTGTAAATTCAAAAGTATTGACTTTATTGTGTGTTTATAGGTGTATACTAATTAAATGCAGTAGGAACTTAAACTTAATTATTTTTAAAAATGTATTTCCTAAGTTGTTCTTAACATTTCTATAGCGGGCAAATTACAAAAATTATATTTCAAAAATGGCAGAAACTTTTCAAATAAGAGATGTATTTAATCCAAAAGCGGTTAGCGATATGGGCGGGCGAATTAAGAAAGTCTATTCTGCCTTTGATTTAAAAGGATTTGAGCACTTTATCAATCCAAAATTACCCGAACTCACGTATTCTGAACGCTTACAATTAATCAAAGATGGCTTGGTGAAATATTTACCAGCAGATTTTCCGTCAGCAGCTAAAATAATTGTCGATTCTTTATATCCCGCTTATAATACCGATGTTTTGGAAGGAACGAATGACCGTTTTATCGTAGCTACCAAAGCCGCTTTTATAGCAGAA
>CALLVC010000037.1 GCA_938010785.1 uncultured Saprospiraceae bacterium | reverse complement strand
GGCAACAAAAGCACACTTTTTTCTTTTAGCACCTTATCAGCAAAGAGCATATCATCCATATCAAAATTCATTTTTACGAATGCGATTGGGCCAGCATTAGGACGATACCACGAAAATAGATGGGCATATTTTTCAAAGAATCTGTCGTATAGGGGCAGATTATGGTTAATGATTTGTAGATTTCTAGTCAATAATTTTTCTCGATTCCGTAAGCCGACACCTGCCAAAAATTCACTTGGAGCGGAGTTGCAGATAGTAGTATATTCTTTTAAAATGGCTACTTTTTCAAGTATTGCCTGATTTTTAGTAGCTAACCAACCAATTCTAAGTCCGGGCAATCCATAAGCTTTCGACATGACACCAAGAGAAACCCCATTTTCATAAAGGTCACCAAATCCAGCAATCGTATATTGAGGTTGATGTTCTAATTCTCGGTAAACTTCATCACTAAAAATAATAATGTTATGCTTTCGGGCAATTTCGATAATGGCTAATTGTTCGGCTTTGGAAAAATGAAAACCAGTAGGATTATGAGGGGTGTTTAAGTAGAGGACTCTTGTTTTATTCGTAATTAATTTTTCTAAATCTGCTATATCAAAAGTAGGCTCATTATGGTCATACCGTACGGTCCAGTTTAAAACTTTACAACCCAAACTTTCAGGAACAGATTGAACAGATTGATAGCAGGGGAATTGGATAATGACTTCATCACCAGTAGTTAGGATAGCTTGTGAAAATAAAAAAATGGGTTCTTGAGCACCAGTGAATACTAAGAGGTCATTGGGGGAAATACCATCATAAGTAGTTGCAATATCTCGCCTTAATTCAGGATGCCCCTTAGTTTCTGTATATCCCAACCAATGTTGATGAAATTTTTCGGTAGCGCCTTCCTCCATAGCCAATAAATCACCAATAGACATAGCTTCACAATCAGAGTTGCACAGAGAATATTTAGCGGTAAATTCGTATTGAGAATAGTATCTTTCTAATTTGAATGGTTTGATAGTCATAACTAGGATTAGACCAAAAATGCCTAAAGGTAATAGGATTCCTACTTAAGTAAAGAACATATTCAAGAATTTTTACGGGAAGGAAAAAGTAGGACGCTATTTTTTCAAATTTATAAAAAATACGCTTGTGAAAATAGTAGTGCAAACCTCAGTTTTCGGGGCACTTGATTCACCAAATCAACTAAAAACTTGATAAACCAAAAACGCCCCTAAATAAGCCAAAGCAGTCATAAAGAAAAACTGAATAATCGGCCATTTCCAGCCACCTGTTTCTCGCTTGACAACAGCCAAAGTACTCATACACATCATGGCGAAAATGTAGAAGACGAGCAGCGAAAGAGAAGTCGCAAAATTATAGGTAGGTTTGCCTGTTGTGGGATTAACTTCTTTGGCCATTCTATCACGAATGGTCCCTTCATCATCGGTGCTTCCAATACTATAAATGGTTGCCATCGTACCAATGAAAACTTCTCTGGCAGCAAAGGAAGTAATCAATGCGATACCAATTTTCCAATCGTACCCAAGTGGTTGAATAGCAGGTTCGATGAACTTGCCAAGATGACCAGCATAAGAAGCTTCTATTTGTTTACCTGCCACCAAATCAGCGGTAGCATCAGCATCTAAATTATTTTGAGTAGCGAAAGAGATGGCTTCTTGTTCCGCTAATTCCATTTTGTTGCTAGGGCCATAAGATGCCAATAGCCAAAGGACAATAGAAATCACAAAAATGACTTTTCCTGCCTCCCAAACGAAAGCTTTTACTTTTTCATAAACGTTTAATAATACATTTTTGAAAACAGGCATTCGATATTCTGGAAGTTCCAACATTAAGAAACTACGTTCTTCTGTTTGTAGTATTTTTTTGAAGACCCAAGCCGACCCTAAAGCAGCAATGATACTCACAATATAAAGCCCCATAAATGCCAAACCTTGTTGGTTGAAAATCCCCCAAATGGTAGCGGAAGGTACCACAAAACCTATCAAAACAGTATAAACAGGAATCCTTGCCGAACAAGAAATAAAAGGTGCTACAAGAATCGTAATCAATCTTTCTTTCCAATTACTAATCGTTCGAGTAGACATGACCGCAGGGATGGCACAAGCCCCACTAGAGACTAGGGCAACGATACTCCGCCCATTCATCCCAAAGCGCTGCATGACGTTATCAAACATAAAAACCGCCCTTGCCATATAGCCGACTTCTTCTAAAATACTGATGAGTAAAAATAGGATAGCAATTTGTGGTATAAAAATTAGAATCCCTCCTAAACCAGCGATGATTCCATCGGTTAACAGACTTCTGTACCAAGTATCTGGTAATAAGGTATTAACTGTTTCTGTCAAGCTAGCAAAACCCGCTTCTATCATATCCATAGGGAATGCCGACCAAGCATAAATCGCTTGAAAGACGATAAGCATAAAAGCAAAAAAGATAAGTGGTCCCCAAACTTGGTGGGTTACGATGTCATCTATTTTTTCTGTTAGCGTAATTTGATTGGTATCGGTACGTTGAATTGTCTTTTTCAACATTGGCGTGAAGCGGTCAAAACGCTGCATGACTTCTCGCACTTGATTGGACAAGGGATTGAAGTTATTTTCTTTAATCAAACCGCTAATTTCGCTCCTCGTTTCTGAAGTTAAAAAGGTTAATTTATTGGCGTTTTGTGCCCACAATAAGGCTTGAAAAGGATTCGCTAATTGATAGGTGTCTTGTATTTTTTGACTTATTTCTTTTTCAGCAGCAGAAAACTGATAGAAAGGTTTTGAGACCGTAAAATCTTTGCTAACTAATTGATTAATCTCGGCATTAAGTGCCTCGAAATTATCCCCCATGCGCCCGCTAATTGCAACAGTTGGCACATCAAAAGCTTTGGCAATAGCCTTCGCATCGTAGGTAATGTTTTGTGCCGCGGCAGCATCAGACATATTCAACGCCAAAACCATCGGAATGCCTAAGTCTCTGACTTGGGAGCATAATAAAAAATGCTTTTCTAATTGAGTGACATCAGCGATATAGATGATGGCATCAGGATATAATTCATCCTTTGGATTAGCCAAAATATTTAAAACAACTCGCTCGTCTTGAGAAGTAGGGTAGAGATTATAAGTACCGGGCAGGTCAATTAAAGTAGCAGTTTGGCCATTGGCTAATGCTAATTTACCTAACTTTTTATCAACGGTGACTCCAGGGAAATTACCTACTTTTTGGCGAAGACCTGTGAGTTGATTGAAGACGGTAGATTTGCCACAATTGGGGTTTCCTAAAAGGGCTATCGTGAGAGATTTAGTGGCTAACTCAACATTACGCATGCTGCTTCTTTATTTCTAATGGCAAATTGTTGATTATCTGCTTTGATGTAAATAGCTCCACCAAAAGGAGCTTTTCTGATGAATGTCACGGTACTACCGGGAAGAATGCCCATAGACATCATTTTACAAGCGGTTTCTTCGTCCGAAAAAGATTGGATAATAGCACTTTTACCAGGTTCCAAAGCAAGTAATTCAATCATAAATAGGCCGTATTTTTTATTTTGACTAAGTCTAAATAAGAAAGCAAATGTAAGATAAAATTTGGTTTGGCATAAGGAAATAAAGGATTTTTTACCAAACAATGAAGAAGTATTTTAAAAAAAAGGACGGTAATGCTTGGAACAATTATTGCAACTTTTAACATCCTCCCCATTCACAAAAATATTGAATTGCGTCCACTTACTTAATTTCATTCACTTCGAGTAATTGATTTAACATGAAGATAAAGAGCTGTATTTTATTTTGTTTATTGGCCCAGACAGTTTTTGCACAAATAGAATTTTCTTTAGAATTAGATAAGTTTGGGGTAACCTATACCGTGTTTGCTAAACCTGCGGAGGATTTGAAATTGTCTGAAAAAATCCTTGTAAGTACTGCGCAAGTCACCTTGATTACCCAGAACGGCGTAGAATTAGCACATTTCAAAGATTTGGGCGGAGAGTGGGATGGTGGCAAATCTATTGTTCGAGAGCCCATCGAAGACCCAAATCATGATTATATTTCTGTTGGGCTAATTGGAGACCATAAACCTAAATTAATCTTCAAACAAGGAAAACCAATTCCGCTATTTTCTTTTGAAACAATCGATGGTTGTCAAGGTGAAATGAGATTAATTGATAACAGGAAAGATATTTTTGCTAAAGTTCCAAACTCTGCGAATAATAATCCGGGCAATGATTTGACAGCAATAGATATAGGAGGAGGAATGAATCAATTGTTTTATAAAGGAAATTATGAACCCTTTCAGGTAGATTGTCCAAATGAAAATTTATCACCTTTCAGTGAAAGTTTAGTACCCCATAAACCTATCTATGCTTCAGTAGAAGTGGAAAGCGTAAAGGATGCAGAAAATTATAGGGTGCATGCTCGTTTAAAAGGGACAACGGACTGGTTGGCACCGGTTGATTTTAAAACGACTAAGCTATATTTTTATGGACATTTGGACCAAGTTTATGAATATCAAGTCAAGACAATTTTTAAAGATGGTAGAGCAGCAGATTGGGGGCGTATTTTAGAAATTACGAGAGTAGAATCTGGAAGGGAAGAAAAGTATTTAAAGCCATAAAAATGCTTAACTAGACGTTCCTAATCCCGATTTTCATCGGGACCGTATCGAACGGCAAAATTTGTAAAAAGGGGATTAAAGGGTGAGCTAAAAATGGATTTTCTATGAAAATCCATTTTTAGCTCACCCTTTAAAACCCCTTTTTGATTTACTGGGACTCTGCCTGTCCCGAATTTATTTCGGGAATGTCCCAGTAAATCAACATTTGCTTGGATATTCTATTTTTATAAGAAAACCCTTCTTAACCTATAAAATCAAAAGATTAGTAGAATAAATTACCACTTCTACCTAGAAATGCATAAAATTACAGTATAGTTAGCTTAAACAAGGTTTGAATATTTTCACAAAAGATTAGAAATCTATTGTCAAAACTTCAACCTTCAATTATATTTAAATGCCACCAATCGTATTTTTAATTTTATCATTTTTAGCAGTGTTTTCAGTTGCTTCAATAGCAATATACCTACTGTATCAATTACTCACCAATTTCCAACCAGGGAAGAGCAGAGTTTTAGCAGATTTCAGGAAAATGCGTACCGAAATAAAAGAATGGAGTGACCAACTAGTGCCTTGGAATAAAGAGGAAATGAGTTTATTGTCTTTACGGCAGGTGAATCAGAAGATTAAGCGAGGTATGAGTAAGACGGCTAAGGGGATTTTTACTTCCATCTATCATGAGCCATTAGTTGTTTACAGCTACCGACGCTATATTGCTTCTAAGGAGAATGCGATTCTATATGCTCGAACGTCTCAAAACGAATTTGCTTATCGGATTACTAAAAAAGGAATTGATGTCAATATAGACGGACAGTATGCTGGTGTGTTAAAGGAAAATGGTGGATTATATGGAGGGCGTAGAAATCGATTGTTAGCTCGTATTAATCGAGATGATGAATTAAAACTACATCCAATAGTTGTTGGTGACAAGGAAGTTGCTAGTGTTCAAAATCCTAACAAAACGGATAAGCACAACCCTAGAGCCTTTCAATTCTTACGACCGATGGAAAACAAAGAAGAAAAAATGTTTATGGCATTAGCCATTTTGGAAATGGTACAAGAATCTTTGAAAGAGGAATTTTAGACATACGCTAACTAGCCGAATTCTTCGCGGAAGGTTCTAACAAATCCCATTTATTCCCATACAAGTCTACAAAAACAGCGACCCTACCATAGACCTCTTTTTTAGGAGGCCGAATAAACTCAACACCTTTCGCTTTATAGGCCTCATAATCTCGCCAAAAATCATCCGTAAATAAAAGTAGAAAGACTCGACCACCAGCTTGATTACCAATCGCTTTTTCTTGTTCAACATTTGCCGCTCTAGCCAACAAGAGGTTACATCCTTTAGGACCACGAGGAGCGACGATTACCCAACGCTTATCTTCAGCAGGAAGGTAGGTATCCTCCACTAAGTCGAAATTTAACTTTTGGGTGTAAAATTCAATGGCTTCGTCATAGTCCTTGACGACTAGGGCTATAGAGGCTAGGCGTTGATTCATTATTTGTTTTTATTATTTAAATAATTAATATGTAATTTTTGTAGGCTAAAAATTAGGAGTTTCCTTTTTTCAATGTATATTTACATCACTACTTACTATGCGAATGCTTTTTATTAAAATGAAAAGCAACTTCATTCGCAAACTTACAAAATACACTTTCCACATTACAGTCTTACTTTGTAAAAAGAACACAATACTACTTTTACATGATGTAATTGCTAGGGACTATGCTATGAATCTAGCCCGTCTTTAGCTGCGATGCAATTAAACAACATTTTAAAGTGTTCGAACAAGTCTTTGGCTACAAGTTTCATTAGTAACCAACTCAAAAGGAAAAAGTAATTACTCATAACAGGCTCATTGTTAGGTTATTAGTGAATTATTTTGACTTTTGGTAAGTAGGTTAATGATGCTTGAAAGTCAAGAAACTTGTTTGGGCACTTGTTTAAACGGTCTAAGTTTAACCAGTAAAGACTATTAAAAGTGTATAAATATGAACAAACAATTGACATTTCGAAAGAGTAGTCTACTCTTTGCCCTATTTCTTTTTGCTAGCTTTCAGCTAATTCCCAAAACTTTTCTGTTTCCAGTTTACAAGGCGAAAATTTAAACAGTCCAACCTCCCTCCAATTCGGACCTGATGGGCGATTAGGTGGTTTTCGAAATATATATGATTTAGTTTGGACGCAGGACAATAGACTTTACACTTGGGACAATGGTCCAAATGGAGGTTGGGGTGGTCATCCTGATAATGAAGGTTTTGGTACTGCAACCAACAATTCCTTTTCAAAATCAGCAGGTTGACAGAAAATAGTTGTTGATAATCAGCAGTTTACGCTGGGCGATATTTTAAGCTTTCAGCTTAAAATCAATATTTCTTACGTTTTCAACGTGTTTAGCTTTAAAAAATAGCTATTTCAAATCGTTAGCCTGACGGCCTGAATTTAAGCTTCAATTTCTCCACTTAACAACAATTCCAAGTCTAATTCAAACTCATCGGCCATTCGTTTCATAGCATCAATTCGTTGAATGTGTTGTCCCAATGCAATCATATTATCTGAAAAATCAAGTTGATAGTCTTCATGTATTTTTCGCAATAAACCCAATAATTTAATCGCTCGATTGACCACATATTTATTTAGAGTACGAGAACGATTAGGGCGAACTTTGGCAATTTTGTCACCAAACAAAGCCAACGCTTTATTAAGCATCAAAAAATTTAGAAAGACTTCTCCATATTTATCTTTGGTTGTTTTGACGTGCTGGGTAATCTTTCCACTAATAGACCTTAAATCCAATAATAGATACCCTGGAGAGTAATAATATTTTTGATAAGCATGCAGAAATTCTTCTATTTCTTTGGCTAAATCGTTTCGCCTATCTTCTGCAGAAGTGCCATCTTCCAATAATTTAAAAACTAATTGTTCCGCCAAGGTAGGTTCTTTCGCTATCAATCTAAATAATAGTTTGTCTTTTTCTTTGTGCGAGAGACCAGAAATAGCCTTTTTTAAATCATCCGTTAATTTTACTCTAGCCATTCAATTTAGAATTTTCAATTTTCAATTTAGAATTTTCATGCTGCCAAAATAGATTTTAATTGGTACTTCCAAAAGTAGCCGATGTATTTTTATCAGGCTATTACATAAAAAAGCCCTGAGATAATTCAATCTCAGGGCTTTTTATAATGATTAATAGTTTAATTTAAAATAATTGATAGCTAAAATTGAAAACTAAAATTTAAAATTCAGCAATTTGCTCAACCAATCACTAGTCAACTAATCACCAATCACTAGTTACCACTTCCATTAAGGATGTTTGGTGCAGCAGCAGGAACTGCTTCTGCTTCAGCAGGCTTTGCAGCCACTTTTCCTTTAATTCTTAAGATACGCTTTTCAACACCTTCGTTAGTTGTTAAAGTAACGGTCTTAGTAAAAGGACCAACACGCTTAGTGTCGTAACGAACCTTGATTTGCGCAGACTCACCTGGCAAAATTGGCTCCTTAGGATAAGTTGGGACAGTACATCCACAGCTACCTTTTGCATGCTTGATAACTAGAGGTGCAGTACCAGTATTCGTGAAATCAAAAAATCTGAAAGGGTCAGATTCTTGGATAATATTCCCATAATCAACTTCCGTAGAAGTGAATTCCATAACTGGACCTTCTACTGCTGTTTTTTCTACTGCTTCTTTAACTTGTTCTTGTGCGAAAGAATAAGTTAAACCTAAAGTAAGACATAAGGCGAATGCAAATAATTTCTTCATTTTGAAAATTTTTGATTTTTCAAGAGCTATAAGTATTATGCTCCTTGTTCTTGGAAAAATTTGACTTTTCTATATTAGAAACGATATATAATGAATAACGTTCAAATAGCCATTTTAATTACATTGACAAATTTAAGAGATATTCAAGTTAGATGAAAGTATTTAGGTAGGAAACCCTTGTTAATCTAAAGTTAATACCAATACCTAATTTCTAAAAGTGTTCTTAAAAAACTCAATTCTTGTAAAAAACGGAGTATTTAGGAGAATCAGGAGCATCTATTTTTAAAAAAAATAATTTTTTTTCAACGCATCTCGATTGATGACCTGCAAAAACCTCTCCTATTATAATTGACATCAATGACAAAAAGACAGAATCTTAAGGGGATACTATCGAGTTCTTCAAAATAAACCTAACTAATTCCTTTTAGATGTAGAAAAAAGCAATATCAAGAAATAATTATTTTTCGGTTTGGACATTGTAGATTAGCGCTTATTCCAACTAAAAATTGATTTTTTAGCTGATTTTTTTTATATTTTTGTAAAAAATAAATTACCTGTTCTATCCCTTGAAACTTTCCACTAGCAAGATAAAAATAGCTTAACAACTCAAAGTTATTGGTAGAAACTACAGTGAACTACGCATCGTAAAATCCAAAAAGGCCTCAACATTATGCTAGAGATTGATATTTTAGAAACTGTAATTCCAAGTGCAAAAGATAAATCTAATTATGAAAAAGAAGTAATACTAGATTTTAAGCTTGCGTCCTTGTGTCGAGAGATAAGTTTACTAGCTCGAAAAGAAGTTTTAAATGGTCGAGCTAAGTTTGCGGTTACTGCTGACGGGAAAGAAATTCCTCAAATTGCAATGGCAAAAGTTTTCCAAAAAGGAGACTTTTGGTCAGGTTATTATAGAGAACAAACCTTTATGTTCCATAAGGGAATTGCTACTCCCGAAGAATATTTTGCGGCTATCTATGCCGATGCTGTCAACGACCCTTTCTCAGGCGGTCGTCAAATGAATAATCACTTCTCCACCCCTTTAATCGATAAAAAAGGAAATTGGACCAATCATAAAGAATTATACAATGCTGCCTCTGGCATTTCTTGCACTGCAGGGCATGTTTCAAGAGCCTTAGGTTTGGCTTTTGCATCCAAAAAGTATAGAGAAAGTGCGCAATTAAGCACATCTACGAATTTTTCTAATAATGGTAATGAAGTTTGTTTTTGTTCCATTGGAGATGCGAGTACTTCAGAAGGCGTATTTTTTGAAACCATCAATGCAGCAGGTGTAATAAGGGTCCCATTGGCTATTTTTGTTTGGGACGATGGTTATGGGATTTCCGTACCAGCTAAATACCAAACGACCAAACAAAGTATTTCAGAGGTATTAGAAGGTTTTAGGGTAAATGAGAAAGGAGAAGGTTTAGATATTTATACCTTAAAAGCGTGGGATTATAAAGAATTATGTGAGACTTTCGAAAGAGGGATTAAAAAGACGAGAGAGACGCATATCCCAGTTATTTTCCACGTGCAAGAATGTACCCAACCGCAAGGACACTCTACTTCTGGTTCTCATGAGCGATATAAGTCCAAAGAGCGATTGCAGTGGGAAAAGGAGATGGATTGTAATAAGAAGATGGGAGAGTGGATGATAAAAGAAGGAATATTAACTCAAAAAGAAATAAATGCGATACAAAAATGGGCAGTCATAAAAGCAAAGGGGCATAGAGACAATGCGTGGAAAGCCTATAGCAAAGTGAATAAGCAACATTTGGAAACGGTATTGACGATATATTCCAAAATTTTAGGAGAGACGAAACAAAGAGAAGCAACCAGTGCAATTTTCAAGGCACTTAAAAATAATTCCAATCCAATACTTTTTGATATTGTAAAGAGTGCTCGGCGTATGAAATTTGAGACGATGGGCGAACATCTGCAAGGGGTACTAGAATTAGAGAATTGGTTAAGCCAAGTAGAGGCTATATGGCAGGAACGTTATCACCGTCATTTATATAGTGAGTCACCGAAATCTGCTTTGAAAGTGCCCGTTGTCCCACCGATATATACAGAGAATCCTAAAAAGGTTAATGCTTACCAACTCATCAATAAATATTTTGATAAGGCATTAGCCAAGCATAATAATTTATATGCTTTTGGAGAGGATGTCGGTAAGATTGGAGATGTCAACCAAGGATTTGCAGGCATGCAAGACAAATATGGAGAAGAAAGAGTATTTGATGTAGGTATTCGAGAGTTAACGATTATGGGCCAAGCCATGGGTTTAGCCATGAGAGGGATGCGACCGATTGCTGAAATTCAGTATTTAGATTATTTAATATACGGTTTACAAACGTTGTCAGATGATGTAGCCACCTTGAGGTATAGGTCTGATAACAATCAACAAGCACCTTTAATTATTCGAACAAGAGGTCATAGATTAGAAGGGATTTGGCATAGTGGTTCGCCAATGGGGATGATGATTCATTCCCTACGAGGTATGTATCTATTGGTGCCACGAAATATGACGCAAGCAGCAGGCTTGTATAATACCATGTTGGAATCAGATGACCCCGCTATCCTCGTAGAATGCCTAAATGGGTATCGACTGAAAGAACGAGTACCAGAAAATTTAGGAGAATATACGGTTCCACTAGGCGTTCCAGAAGTACTAACAGCAGGTAAAGATATTACCTTAGTAACCTATGGCTCTTGCGTAAGAATCGCCCAAGGAGCTATCGAGAAATTAGCTACTAAAGGCATTAGCGTAGAATTGATTGATATCCAAACCCTCCTACCATTTGATTTAGAACACCGAATTGTAGAATCGCTCAAAAAGACAAATTGTATCCTATTTTTGGATGAAGATGTACCGGGCGGAGCTTCTGCCTATATGCTACAAGAAGTATTGGAAAATCAAAATGGCTACCGCTATTTAGATTGCAAACCAAGAACGTTGACGGCTAAAGCGCATCGACCGCCATACGGAGACGATGGTGATTATTTCTCTAAGCCGAGTGTAGAAGATGTTGTAGAGACGGTTTTTGAGATGGTTCGGGAGCGAGAGCCTAAACGGTTTTAACAAATATTTTTATTTTGAGGAATATAAAAGGAAAGATAGGATTGTTTTTAGCGATTTGGTGTGCCTCCTCTTTTGGCATTATTGCCCAACCCATAAGTATCAATGAAGTCGCACCCACCAATGCTGTTTTCCAAGACGAAGATGGAGCAACCAAAGATTGGATTGAGTTTTATAATAATACGGATGCTGCAATTTCTTTAGAAAATTGGTCGGTAACAGATGATATAGCGGAGCCTCAAAAATGGATATTCCCTGACCTAGAAATAGGCCCTAAAGGTTTTACGACCATTTTTGCCTCAGGCAAAGACCGAACAGCCCCTCTTACTTATCGCAATTTTATACAACAAGGAGATAATGCTAAATACATTGTACCAAATAGTGCAACCAGCACAACTTGGCGAATGCGTGATTTTGATGATAATGGCTGGAGTGATGGACCAACGGGCATTGGATATGGAGATGGGGATGATGAAACAATTGTACCTAGTGGGATTCGGTCAGTTTTTTTAAGGCAGCAATTTACAGTCCCTGCTCCTAGTCTTATCAAAGAACTCCTATTGCATATTGATTACGATGATGCTTTTGTAGCCTATTTAAATGGAAAAGAAATTGCGCGAGCAAATATAGAAGGGGCATTTCCTCCTTATTATGTGAGCGCCGAGACGGACCGAGAGGCGAAGTTTTATCAAGGGGAAGGATTACAAAGATATAAGCTAACGGACATAGAAGAGTTATTGGTGATAGGAGAAAATGTCTTGGCGATACAAGTCCACAATATTAACACCAATTCATCGGATATGTCCATTATTCCATTTCTTACGTTGGGAGGAGAAGGCTTGACGGGAGGAAATGATTTGCCAGATGCACTGAATATACCTGCCTCTTTTTACCACACCAATTTTAAATTAAGTAACTCGGAGACGGTCTATTTATTTGATGCAAATAAGGAGTTACAAGATAGTTTGGCTATTCCTTTTTTACCTAGTGGCGTAACGGTGGGGCGTTTTCCTGACGGGGCTGCCAATAGTCTAATTTTTGAAGAAACCACACCCAATGCACCGAATGCAGCGAGCTATTTTGAAGGCACAATAGGAGGTGCTGTTCTCTTTTCTAAAAATAGTGGTATTTATGAGGAGGGATTTAACGTAGCATTGTCAACAGAGACAGAAGGAACTATTCGATTCACAACGGATGGGTCTATTCCAAATTCGACTTCCAGTATCTACCAAAATCCTCTTGTCATTCGGGTAAATACAACGGTAAAAGCGGCAATTTTTAAGGATAATTTTTTACCTAGTGAAATAACCTCCAAAACTTATTTGATAGATGTCAACCATGATTTACCCATATTATCGATAGCTTTTAATAATGTAGATTTTTTTAGTGAGACGACAGGCATGTATTCTTTTGGGACCAATTATGAAGAAGATTTCCCACATTTTGGTGCTAATTTTTGGAAAGATTTAGAAAAACCTGTCCAACTCACATTTTTTGAAAATGACGTACTTGGCTTTAATACAGGAGCAGGTGCCAAAATTTTTGGCGGTTGGAGTCGAGGCAATGCACAACGGTCTCTATCGTTATTTTTTAGAAGTGAATATGGAGAGAAGGAACTAGACTACCCACTTTTTGAGGATAGAGCTTATGATAAATATGAAGCCTTGGTATTAAGAAACTCTGGTAATGATTGGCAGCAAACCATGTTGAGAGATTTGACGTTGACGGGCTTAATGAAAAACACTAATGTAGATATCCAAGCAGGAAAGCAAATAGTCACGTATTTAAATGGAGTATATTGGGGAATTTATAATGTACGAGAAAAGATTAATGAACACTATCTGGCATCTTTGCATAACGTCCCATCTGAGGATATTACGCTTTTAGAAAGAGAGTCGAGCGTCATCTTTGGAGATAATCAAGCGTACGTTGCTTTACTCAATTTTATCAATAATAATAGTTTGGCAGTAACGAGCAATTATGAAAAAGTATTAGAAGAAATAGATATAGCTAATTTTATTCAATACAATGTTGCTCAAATATATTTTGACAATACTGATTGGCCAGGAAATAATATTAAATACTGGCGACATAAAAATGGAAAATGGCGCTGGATTTTATTTGATACGGATTTTGGTTTTGGTATTTGGCGTACAGAAAATTATTCCAATAATACCTTAGCTTTCGCTTTAGAACCTGCTGGTCCCGGTTGGCCAAATCCACCTTGGGCGACCTTTATGTTTAGGAAGTTGATGGAAAATGATGCCTTCAAAAAACAGTTTGTCAACACCTTCGCCGATGAACTAAATACTAGATTTTTAGCGCCCAAAGTAAAGGAAGCAATTGAAACCAATGAAGCTATCATTAGCGGAGAAATGCCTAATCATATTGATAGGTGGGGAAATAGGAATCTGTCTTCGTGGAGAGACAAAGTGAATAATATGAAAATTTTTGCTAGTCAGCGACCAGTATTTATGAGAGCGCATATAAAAAATGAATTAGATTTACCTTTTCATAAGCAAGTAAATTTAACCATAGATAATCCTGACGGAGGAAGTATTCAACTGAATACGATTCGGGTAACGGATGCGAGTTGGTCGGGTTTTTATTTTCCTACGGTGCCAATTACTTTGACGGCTGTTGCCAAACCAGGATATCGTTTTTCGCATTGGTCAGGAGAAGTAAATTCGGAAGAAATTAGCCTAACGATTGACCCAAATAAGATTATTAACTTAACCGCTAATTTTACCGAAAATACAAGTACGGCAGACCAAAGTGACGTACTATTTAATGAAATTAATTATAATTCAAATGCCGAGACGCCAATTGGCGATTGGGTAGAACTCTACAATAATGGCAGTAGTCAAGACCTCACAGATTGGCAATTTAAAGATGATGATGACGCGCACATTTTCCAATTTCCAGTAGGCACTATTTTAGAAGCAGGTGCTTATTTAGTATTGACTAGAGACTCGGAAAAGTTTACCGCTAGATTTCCAAATGTAGATAATTATTTAGGCAACTTTGACTTTGGTTTAAGCAGTAAAGGAGAGTTGCTACGCCTATTTGATTCCGCAGGGACTTTAGTGGATTCTGTATTTTATTTGCCAGATAGCGGTTGGCCCGAAGCAGCAGATGGAGCAGGCCCAAGTTTAGAATTAATCGACCCCAATAGCGATAATACCTTACCCGAAAGTTGGACTACTTTTACTTCTAATGGGACGCCCGGTAGAGCGAATGGTATTTATACTTCTACCAATACCCTCAATCCACTCTCGGAAATTATTACGATAAACCCCAATCCATTCCAAGAGCAATTGACTATAAAAATTGATTTGCCAAAGCGTAGTGCTGTCCAAATTGATTTATTGAGTCTCAATGGGCAAGTGCTACAAAATTTAGTGCAACAAAAAGAGGTAAAACAACAACAATTTGAATTGACTTTACCTGTCTTGACCGCTGGTAATTATTTGATTAGGGTCAATGTAGATGGGGAACAATTGGTTAAGAAGGTGGTGAAGTTATAATTCTAATCCAAGCTTCTTACTAAAAAAGAAAAGCAGTAATTAGATTATTTTTGAACCACAAAGAAACAAAGTTCACAAAAGAGATTCACAAAAGTTTTTATTTTTTCTTTTGTGAATCTCCATCGAAAAAATACAAGCACTTATCTGCTAAAATTGTTTGGATTAAAAAATAGAAGTAATTTATTATCCTATTTAAAGCGATATTTCAAGTCTGGAGACCTACCGTATACACACAAATGGGAACAGCCAGCAAAAGATGCCGTAGGTATCAAATATGGGTAAAGTTAAAACTAAAGAAACTTCCTTCCTTCTAACCGTGCCGTAGGTACGGAACGTGGGTTTGAACGCTTAAAACATAAAAGAAAAGCCAGATGAAAAATAAAAAGCCAAAAAACAAAAGGCCAAAAAATAATATGGAACGAAGCATTTTCATATACATGGATAATGTACGAAGGCAATTTAAATATTGGTCAATATTTTTTACTTTTTAACAACTTTATAAGGTCCAAGGCTAGAACTCTCGTTAAATGATAATTTTTGTCAAAATGTCAATTAAGTAATAATATATATTGACTTATCCTATACTTGCTTATACTTTTGGGGTAGATAAAACGACTTACAGTCTTACACACATAACTTACACAACAAATCTGTTCAATAACAAAGTACTACAACTATTGAATTCAGATTTACACCTGTTAAGGACGTTTTTATCTGATTGTTACTATCCGATATTACTCCATACTATCTCAATATCAACAAGTTTTAAAATAGCCCATTTTAGGTTATGATTTTTACGCTGGTTTTAGATTTGATTAGTGTATAACAAAATGTTTTCTAGGGACATTTTAAAGTATTTACTACTCATTTAAAATCTGTAGGAACGATGATTTAATAAACTTATATTCTTGCTCGTCGGCTAACCCACCCGTTTCACGGTTTATTCACTTGAAGGTTCCCCGAACCTTCACCCTTCGGGTTCGTTCATTCATGCCGACTCGCAAATGGGGTATTAGGGGAGAGAAATTTTGATTTTCCAACGGAAAATCAAAATTTCTCTCCCCTAAAATCCCCCCTGTCGAGCTGCCGCAGGCAGCGAGACAGCATGTAAATTTATTTTATCACCGTTTCTTACACCTCTTGCAAGAGGGTAAAAGTTATATTGGTCAATGTGCTATTGTTACAGTAATTATAGAGTTATTAAACAAATCAATATTGGTTTGTAGCTCCTCCATTTGAGTAGACTCATTTGTAGGCATAACTCCTATTTGTTTATTCCTAGCATTTACTCAACATTTAAACATGAAACATCTAACACTATTTAAATTTCTTATTCTTTTATTAGTTTTTAACCCTTTGACCATCCAAGCGGAAGGAACCTCCTCGATTGCTCCATCTTTAGCAGATGAAGCAGCCCTATTTATTGGAGCAGGCAACACAGGAGGGAACGGTGGCGATTATGGACAATTTGCTTGGAAAGGCTCTAGTTCAAAACTATTTTTTAACATTCAAAACAGTTGTGAAAAGGTATATATAGGTTTTAGCGACCCAGTTAATGACCGTTCTTTCAATTTAGTTAGTCAAAATGGTGGTTCAGGAATAGAGCGAGATTTAATCTTTAGAATTTTGGACCCAACGGGAAATCCTATTAATAATTTGTCCTGTTTTGGAAATACGACCATCAACGGCGAAGTATGGCAAACATTAAATGAATTCACGGCAAATATTGACAATCGTCTACAAACAGATAATGGACCGAATCAACTAGGCGTGACCAATGGTTATGATGCCTTTGTGTTAGATTTATCGGCTTGTGGAATTAATATTACAGGAAATTATGCGATAGAATTTTATTCTACAGATGCCAACTATAATCCAAATACAGCAGGGGCAGGTTTTTACATTCCCTTTTTTGATATTACAGTGGCCGATTGTGCAAATCAAGGAATGACAGGAAGAGTTTGGTCCAATAACTGGGGAATTGGTATCAAGCGTGATGGTGATGGGTCTTTTGACCGAGCATTTAATGGTCAGCTGTACATTTGTTCTACGGAAGGCTTTATTACCAAAATTGATTTTAATACAGGCATCAATACAAGAGCAGAAGCGGGGAAAAATACAGACCAGCGTTCAGGCTTTAGAGCTGGGTCTTTTAATATTTCCTTTAATCAACGAGGCCCGGGCACTTCAGGAAATATAGTCATGGATAGACAATCTGTGCAAAATGCCAATTTGACCAATCCGCTGTTGCCCGTATTTTTAAACTTACCTGATGAAGCGTTTTGTCCAGTACAAGAACTAGGCGAAATCAAAGCTGCAACCAATTTTTTAACAGGCTGTCCTGAGGACCGATGTATTAATGTGGCAGCTACCCAACCGGGGCAATTTGAAATCATTATTGAAGGGGCCAATGGAAATGGCATATTGGACCAACCTACAGAGCGAAGCCTTGTATATGTGATTACAGATGCGGACAAAGTAGCCAATCCAGAAACCCTTGGTTATTTATACGAAGCATGTATTCCTTGGGATGGAAAAGATGGAAATGGCAATACGCTTTTAGAAGTTGCAGTTACGATAACAGGGAATTACTTTCAAGGAATCTACCATTTTCCAGTTTATGATGCAGAATTTAATGATGATGGATTTATTGTAGAAACCGTTAGACCAGCTTTAGGAAGACAATTATTATACTATGATGACACGAACATAACAGAACTCAATAATACCTCTGAAGCTAAAGATGGAACTAACGGATGTGTAGGGCCGTGTCACCGTTGGACAGGAGAGTGGGAAGACTACACCAATGCAGATGATAATTTTGGTAATTTTAATACGATTAATACTTGGTGGTTCGCTAGTACCTCTTCCCAAAATTTGACGGGAGCATTGGG
>CALLVC010000036.1 GCA_938010785.1 uncultured Saprospiraceae bacterium | reverse complement strand
CGTGCCGTAGGTACGCAACATGATTTTGAAACCCATGTTACGTACCTACGGCACGATTTAATGGTGCAATTCTATAATTTATTGCCTACCTATGTTTAGTCCCTAGCGGGACTTGGGGACAAAGCCCGATTGCACCCATTTATTGATAAAATCGACTTTTTACACAACCCCAACATAAATTTTTCACGTTCAACTCTTTCAGAGTTGGGAGATAAATCTTGATTCCTTTGACTTCCACCGCATTTCCTGCCTGCCGGCAGGCATGGCATACGGTGTTATTCGTGTTGAATCCTTTCAGGATTCTGTCGAAAAACCGCACATTATTTTCTTAATTCGAATTAGGTTGGCCAGTTGTATGCTAAAAAGTCTGAAGACTTTTGAACCCAACAGGCTGAAGCATGTACTACCAACTCATTTACCAACTATAAATTCACCTCAACAGCAACTTATGTCACCGCAACTAAAAGCCATCATTGACCATTATCAATTTGATAAAATCCCTATTGAAGGAACGCTCTATAAAAGTACTTATGTCTCTCCCAACAACGTAAATGAAAGTCCAGCAGGAACTGCAATCATTGGCTTATACAGTCATGAACCTTACAGTGTCTCTACTTTCCATCGGCTAAAACACGATGAAGTTTGGCATTTTTATAAAGGCGACCCACTTGTCTTGCATTTACTATATCCCGATGGCACTTATCACAAGGTAACTATGGGAACAGATATTTTGAATGGGCAAAAAATCCAGTTTGTGGTCCCTGCCAACGTTTGGCAAGCAGGTGAATTATTGCCCAAAGGAGAGTTTGCCTTGTACGGCTGTACCATGGCTCCCGGGTTTACAGGAAGCTGTTTTGAAGGAGGTACCAAGACGGAACTACTTCAACATTATCCGATGCAAAAAGAAATTATCAACCGATTGTCAGTCGAAGGCCACGAAACTAAAATGCCTGCTGATTATACCCAATAACCTTAATAAAATTGTCTGCTATATTACCAAATATCTAAGAAAAAATGTATTTTTGATGAAGGAAACAAATTTAGCGAATTTTCGCTAAACAAATTTATAGTAACTGTATTTAGTGCTATAGATTATTAAAAATTCCTCCTTTTTACTCAAGCAAAATTTTATTGATATGAAAAATCTATTTCTAACAGAAGAACATGAATTATTTAGAACGACCTTACAAGATTTCTTTAAGGCAGAAGTCAACCCCTACATCAACGAATGGGAAAAGAATGGTAAAGTGGATAGAAGCGTCTTAAAGAAAATGGGAGAAATGGGATTTTTAGGTTTAGAGGTGGAGGAAAAGTACGGGGGAATGGGTGCAGATTTTATGTACACCATGATTTTGTGTGAAGAAATGGGTCGAACAGGTAGCTGTGGTTTTGCCACGGTCGTTTCTGCGCACGCTTATTTGGCAATGAACTATCTAGTTCACGCTGGTTCGCCATTTATCAAAGAAAAATATTTAGTACCAAGTATCACTGGTCAAAAAATTGGTTCTTTGTCCATGACAGAGCCTTTTGCAGGTTCAGACTTGAGAGCTATTCGAACGACTGCTAAATTAGAGGGTGACCATTATATCGTAGATGGGTCAAAAACTTTTATTTCTAATGGGTACTACGGAGATTATACCGTAGCAGCAGTTAAAACGGAGACTGGAATTTCGATGATGGTCATTGATTTAGACGCGGAAGGTGTTTCTAAAGCAAAGTTAGATAAAGTGGGGATTCGATGTTCGGATACAGCAGAATTAGCCTTTAATGGTGTTAAAGTGCCTAAGGAAAACTTATTGGGGGAAGAAGGGAAAGGATTCTACTACATGATGGAAAGTCTACAAGTTGAACGCTTGACCCTAGCGATTAGTAATATTGGATTAATGCAATATGTCTTGGATATCACTTTACAATATATGTCTGAAAGAATGGCATTCGGTAAGTCTATTGATAAATTCCAAGTGTTGCGTCATCGAATTGCAGATATTGCAACAGATATAGAAGGTTGGAAATCCTTTATGATGCAAACGAGTTATCGTTTAGCACAAGGAGAACATGTCGTAAAAGAATGTTCTATGCTAAAAATGAAAACAAGTGATTTGCTGACCCAAATGGTTTATGAATGTGGACAGATGTTCGGTGGATACGGCTTTATGGAAGAATACCCAATTGGTCGAATTTATAGAGATGTTAGAGTTATTCCAGTTTATGGAGGTACGTCGGAAATCATGAAAGAAATTATTGCCAAAATGGTAATTGATAAAAAGAGTTACAAACCTGCTTATAAAGCATAATCGTTAAAAATATACATTAAAAGGTTAGATGTTATATGTAAAACCATATATTCGTCTAACCTTTTTTTATTAAAAAAGTCTCCTTTCAAAATTAACAAAACATCAAAATATAAATAAAAATGGCAAAAGAATACGTCAATATCCGCAATATAAAATTTATGCTGCACGAAGTTTTAGACCTTAAAGCCTTGAATAGTTTACCCAAATTTCAAGATTACGATGCAGAGGCTTATGATATGGCTATAGATGCAATCAAAGATATTGGCGACAACCACCTCTTCCCTATTTTTACGGAAATGGATAAGAAAAAAGCCTATTATGATGAAAATGAGGAAGTGGTCAAAGTGCATCCAGGTCTACAAAAAGCTATCAAAGCATTGGGTGAAGGAGGTTGGATTGGAGCCTATGCAGATTATGACCTTGGTGGTCAACAAATGCCAAATTTATTATTAAATTCGGGACGAGTTATCATGCACGCTGCCAATGCCAATGCTGCCGCTTATACCCTATTAACAGACGGGGCTTCTAATCTAATTAGAGCTTTTGCTACCAAGGAATTACACGATGAATATGTGCCTAAAATGATGGCTGGTGATTGGCAAGGAACGATGTGTTTGACAGAACCACAAGCAGGTAGTTCGCTCTCCGATGTAACGACTAGTGCAACCCCTAATGAAGATGGGTCTTTCAATATAAAAGGACAGAAAATTTATATTTCAGGTGGAGATTATGAAACCACAGAAAATATTGTTCACCTTACTTTGGCTAGAATTGATGGTGCTCCTGCTGGAACTAAAGGGATTTCTCTTTTTGTTGTTCCGAAATATCGAAAAGAAGCAGCTCAACTCGTGAGTAACGACGTAGTTACAGCGGGTCTTTACGGAAAAATGGGGCAAAAAGGATACGTTGCAGCTCACCTCATGATGGGGGAAAGTGAAGATTGTAAAGGGTTTTTAGTTGGCAAACCTCATAATGGCTTGCGGTATATGTTTCAGATGATGAATGAAGCGAGAATTGGGACGGGTGCAATGGCTGCAGGTACGGTTAGTGCGGCCTATCATGCGAGTTTGCAATACGCCAATGAACGACCACAAGGTCGGCATCCTTCTAATAAAGATGCCAGCCAACCACAAGTATTGATTATCGAACATGCGGATGTTAGACGAATGTTGTTATTCCAAAAAGCCATCGGAGAAGGAAGTATTGCTTTGGTTCAATTATGCTCTTTATATTCAGATTTGGCAGAAAATGCAACAGGAGAAGCAAAAGAAAATGCCCATTTATTATTGGAATTATTAACACCAGTGGTTAAATCCTTCCCATCTGAATGGGGAAATATTGCCGTCAGTGCAGGGATGCAAGTATTGGGTGGCGCAGGCTATACAGATGATTTTCCATTGGAACAATACTATCGAGATATTCGAGTAAATGCCATTTATGAAGGAACGACGACTATTCATGGGATGGATATTTTAGGTCGAAAGGTCATGCTACAAAACGGAAAAGCCTTAAAGCTTTTGATGCTAGAAATGAAGGAAACCATAGCAAAAGCTCAAGCGGTAGATGGGATGCAAAGCTATGCTGCCAAATTAGAAGATGCTGCTAAAACGCTTCATGGTACGACCTTACACCTAATTGATGTCGCAAGAAAGCATAAACCAGAGGTCTTTTTATCTGATGCTACCCTATATCTAGAATTTTTTGGCATTGTGCTCGTCTCTTGGTTATGGCTAAAACAAGGTGTTGTTGCCCAAACGGCTATCGCTAATAAAGCAATGGGAGATGATTATTTATTCTACCAAGGAAAAGTGCATACCATGAAATATTATTTTGAGTATGAATTGCCTAAGATTCAAGCATTGAGAGATAGGCTGTTGAGTGGAGATAAATTGACGGTGGATATTGAATCGGCTTTTATAAACTAATTGGTAGCACAAACTTTAGTTTGTTCCGGACGCTGACCTTTAGGTTAGCCAATTAAAACTCCTAAAACTATATAGGGCGGACGAAAAGTCATAATCATAATATGTAATAATTTGAAAAACAATGTATAATGTTCAAATTATTGAAAATCAACTACTAATGTTTTCTGAAGCTATCTTCCCCGCTGGCGGATGAAGGAGTAATTACTCCTGAACCGCAACGCGGATGGGAGGCTATAAGGGGTGGAATTTTACTAAGTTTCGTTTTTCCACCCTCCGACTCTTTTGGCGCTGCTTTTTTGCTACCAGCAAAAGCTATCCCAGA
>CALLVC010000035.1 GCA_938010785.1 uncultured Saprospiraceae bacterium | reverse complement strand
AAAATAACAGGTTGGCAAGCAGAAGTTGCTCCCCCAAATAATAATACAGGCGGGATTTACGAATCTTATGGTAGGGGTTGGCTCATCAAACCTGACCCTGAAAAAGATAAAGCTTTGAAAATGGGGGAGTGGAACGAAATGCGTATTAAAGCAATGGGAGATGTAGTTACGACGTGGGTGAATGGACAAGAAATGATTACCATCACTGATGCTAAAATAGGTGCTGCTATGGGGCAAATTGCTTTACAAATACATGATGGTGGTGGCATTAAAGTACGTTGGCGGAATCTTCGAATTAGAGAGTTATAGTAAAAGTGACCCTAACCTATCGTATGTACACAAATGGGAAACAGACGGGGACGAAGCTACGCTCCTTAGAAAAAACATAAGCTATGTAATTAAATCTACAGACAGAGTCGTGGCGATGCCCCTTAAAAATTAAAGAGCATAGCTCTGTCACGGTCTATAGATACAAGAAGCCTCCATATTTGATACTAAGGAGCGTAGCTTCGGCACGTTTTAACCACTTGCCCAAGTGTGTGCATACGGTAGTTACCCTAACTTTAAAATATGCTTAACAAAAACAGTGTATCTTTTCTTGTAAAAGTTTCGTTACTTTATTGATGAATATTAATACTTGAGAGGAGCTATATTTAAAGCAAGACTCCTATTCAAAAAAACAAAAATAATCCAATGAAATTATTAAAATTTACACTTACTTTTTTAATTGGGCTTTTCTTTTTTTCTACAGATATGAATGCACAAGTAAAAGCATTCGGAAAAGCAGGTTTTAGTGGTCAAGGCGTAGAATTGAAGCCCGGTAAATATGCTTATGGGCAATTACAAAATCGAGGATTAGCTAGTTTAGAGGGCTTAAGAATTCCGATAGGTTGTGATGTAAAAGTATATCCTAGTGCTAGTTTGCAGGGAGAAGCAAAACGATATTCAAAAAACAATGCTAGCATCGGCAAATCTGGAGAATATTCATTAAAAGTGAATTGCGGCAGTGTTAGTGCTCAACCAGGTTTTGCTATTGGTGCGTCGCAAGAAGCTGGTAGAAAAGGAGATTTAATTTTTGTTGATGTCAGTGTTACTGATTTTGATAAAATTGTTTCCATGCAATACAGTATGAATTGGGACCCCTCTATTCTCCAATTCGAGAAGGTGCAAAATTATAAAATGAGTGGGCTTAGTGGGGAAAACTTTGGTTTAAAGGAAGCTAAAAATGGTAATTTATTATTGGCTTGGTATGACCAGACTGTTCAAGGAGTAGATTTACCAGATGGCACAAATATTTATCAGGTAGTATTCAGAGTGATTGGCGATAGTGCAGAAAAATCAAAAATTAAGTTTTCTAGCAAGCCAATTGTCATTGAAGTGATGAAAGCAGATGGCACACCAGTTTATTTTAATAAATCAAATGGTTCGGTGACTTTGAAATAAAGGTCAGTAATCAGACCGTCAGTAGTCAGATATCGGATGTTGTCCCCAATATGGCTGCTGTTTTTCTTTCTCTACCGTACACTTTTTAAAACGCCGCCTAAGGCGGCTGGATTCTGAAAGAAGTGTACGTTAGACAATTTATTCTTTAGAAATTGGCATAAAGCCAAAGAAGGAAGTTCTTTTATGAGAACTTCCTTTTTTTTTTAGGTAGCACCGACTACTTTTGCCCTTCATTTCAAAAAATCATTCACATGAAACTTTGGCAAAAGGATACACAAATCAATCAGCAAATAGAAAACTTCACAGTTGGTCGAGATAGAGAGCTTGATTTGTGGCTGGCAGAATATGATATTTTAGGTTCTTTGGCGCATATCGAGATGCTGGAAAGTATCAATTTATTGGAGAAGGACGAGTTAAGCCAGTTACAAAAAGAATTGAAAAAGCTTTACAAAAAAGCGATTAAAGGAGACTTTGTAATTGAAGATGGTATCGAAGATGTTCATTCACAAGTAGAATTATTACTGACTAAAGAACTTGGAGATATTGGTAAAAAAATTCACAGTGGACGTTCTAGAAATGACCAAGTTTTAGTGGATTTGCGTTTATTTTTTCGGGCAGAGATTAAAACTTTAGCCGAAACGACCAATGATTTATTTGAAACTTACCTAGAATTAAGTGATAAGCATCAGGCGACTTTAATGCCAGGCTATACGCACTTACAAGTAGCGATGGTTTCTTCTTTTGGCTTATGGTTTGGCGCTTACGCAGAGTCCTTAGTGGATGATATGACTTTACTGCAATCGGTCTATAAAATTGTCAATCAAAATCCGCTTGGTTCAGCAGCAGGGTATGGGTCTTCTTTTCCACTTAATCGTAAGATGACTACCGAATTATTGGGGTTTGAGAACCTTAATTACAATGTAGTACATGCGCAGCTGGGCAGAGGAAAGTCTGAATTGTTTATGAGCTTTGCCTTAGCAGCGATTGCGAGTACTTTAGGAAAATTTGCGATGGATGCTTGTTTGTATTGTAATCAAAACTATGGGTTCATCAGTTTCCCAGACGAATTGACGACGGGTTCAAGTATCATGCCCCATAAAAAGAATCCAGATGTATTTGAATTGATTCGTGCGAAGTGTAATAAACTACAAAGCTTACCTACTGAAATTAGCATGACTATTAATAATTTACCTGCTGGTTACCACAGAGATTTTCAATTATTAAAAGAATCCTTATTCCCTGCTATTCAGGAATTAAAAAGCTGTATGGAAATAGCGACTTATATGCTACAAAATATGCGAATTAAAGAAGGGATTGTCGAACAAGAAAAATACAAATTCTTATTTAGTGTAGAAACAGTTAATAATTTAGTATTGAGTGGGGTGCCCTTTAGAGATGCTTATAAAATTGTCGGAAAAGATATTGATAGTGGCAATTTTAAGCCAGATACCAACGTAAATCACACACACGAAGGAAGTTTAGGGAATCTTTGCAATGAAGAAATTCAAGCAAAGATGAAGCAAGTATGGAAAGGGTTTAAATTTAGTAAATCAGAGAAAGCGATTAAGAAGTTGGTTCGTTAATTCACATCATTACTTAAAATCCGAAACTCTACTCTACGGTTTAATTGCATGCCGTCAGCAGTATTATTTTGGGCAATGGGTAATTCACTACCAAAACCTTTGTACAAAGTTCTAGCAGGACTAATACCATTATCAATTAAAAATAGTACAACTGCTTTAGCTCGTTTTCGCGACAAGTATTTATTATAGTCTGCTTTACCCCGAATATCGGTATGTCCCCTGATTTCAATCACCATATTAGGGTTCGTACGCATCAGCGTTAATAGCTTATTTAATTCAATATAAGAACGTGGTAACAATTCGGATTTATCGGTTTCAAAGAAAATATTTTTTAAGGCGACTATTTTTCCTTCTTCTAAAGGAATTTTTGTCAAATCATCTTCTTTTAAAGGTACTTCTAAAATCGGCTCTTCTTTCTTCAGTAAGACATCATCCACATAATAATAAGCGTAATTTAATGGAGACCTAGTATGAGATTCGACCTTTGTAGCTGCATCGGTATCAAAATTGCCAATCGTCAAGTAATTGAATTCTTCCGTTGCTTGAAAACGCCCAGAAATGCTAACCCAACCACTTAGCGGGGTATTAATGATTTCTGTTGCTTTAACTTGTGGCGTTCCTTCGATTAAAACATCCGCTAGAGCACTGATTTCCTTAACGGAGAAATACCCGCCTAAATTATTGACCTTTAGAGACCGTGGAAGTCGATTGACATAAAACTCAAAGTAATAGTTTTGTCCAACGACTAAAGGTTCTTTCAATTGGATTTGGATATATTCTCGACAATGTGGTTTTCCTTCTTCGCAACCATAAATTGTTAAACCCACCATAGAATTCCCCGTACGAGGAGGTTGTTTTCCAAATCCTTTTTCTGCCCAGTGTTTTGGAATACGCACTTTTGGACCAAAAATATCAGGAGAGGCGCCTGTTGGAGCATTCCAAAATTTCATGACATCCGTAAAATGCTTTCCCTTATAAAACCAACCCAAAGGAATACCTGAATATCGTTCAAAACTTGGGTTAGGAACGATATTCCCATTCTCCTGTGCATGCCCTGTTTGAGCATTGAGAAAAAGGGTCAATAATAAAAATGCTATCAGTTGATAGATAAATCTCATTGAGTTGATTTAAAGAATAAATAAGATTACTTAGGAAATTTGACAAAATAAATTTACCATTTGCTCGGCGGCTTCGCCGCCTCGCTGAGGGGGTGTTAGGGGGCAGCGAGACCTATTGATAAATTTATTTAATCCGAATTCCTTATGCTAAAACGAATATAAAAGTTAGTTGAGTATATCTTCGGAGAATTGTTAAAATAGTGGACCTGTAATAATTATACGTACCAAAACCTTACCATTCTGGAATTATGAAAAAAGAAAAGGGAAAGCATAAACTACACTTCCCCTAAATAAGGTCGAAAATTATTTTAAAGTATGTTCGAATTAACTATCCTTTTTTCTTAAAGACCAATTTAATGTGATAGATTTTATTCAATTGAACATATTCTGTTTTTATTTGCTGATAGTTTAAAGCGTCTTTGATATAATTTTCTAAAAATTCACTTTGGGTAGAGGCATCTATTACAACTACTTCTTTTTTATGATTAACCAAAAAACTAAGTTTAACCGTTTCTTTTTGATTAGTAATCGAACTTAAATCTGGTTTTTTAATCAAAGAAATAATCTCTGTTCGAAGTGTTTTTACTTTGGGGTTATGCTCCATATTGTTGGCCTGTACGGGCATGGAGGTAATTAGGGCGAACAGCATTAAAAACCCTAATGTTTGGAGTTTCTTTTTCATAATTAAAAAAGGTTTTGGGAAGTCGGGTGTTAGACTTCGTTAGGAGTATGTAATTAATAAATTGTAACAAAGGGGAGGAGTTATTTTTTCTTTAATCAAGGCGAAAAACACAGACACCCGTATGGGTGGCGAGTATTTTCAACGTAGAGTAAAGGATTAAAATGCGCAGCATTTGAACCGCAAAGCGGGTGGGCTGCCAAACCTCCAACTGTTATAAGTTATTATTTTCATACTCCTTGGTTTGTAAAAATTTTAAAACAGTCGGGTGGATACAAACGTAGCCACCTTTTTTATGGATAATTTATAACAGTATTTCTATCCACTTACTTAAAGACCAACTATCGGGTAAAATAGTTGTATATAAAAATGCAGGATTTAGAAAAAAATTGCAGGTATTATCGACAAATTCAGGTAGAAATACTATAAAAAGAGGTTTAGTAGTGGGGATGACATAGATTCTAAGTTATCTAGAATAACTCGCTATCCAATATTCCTTCAAATTCTTTGTCTTTAAATTCTAGTAGAGGGAGTGCATAATTGCCTTTGTTTTTGATGTCCAAAGACCACTTTGCCTGTTTATCTTCTAGTGTTTGTGGGTAAAATATTCTTTTGATTGGAATTTTATTATAAAAATCTTTTCGGTGAATGCCATCGGGAATGTCCGCTACCTCCTCTGTGACAGTCACATAAAAGCGTTTATCTTCTTGTGGCGTTTTTCCTTTCCACAGTTGTAGGCCACTTTCGTTTTTTAAAAATAAATGAGCACAGTTTCCTTCTAGTTGAAGCACTACACCACAAAGAATATCTCCTTGCTCGGGCGCTTTAAATTTTTTACTATTAGGTGCCGCAAAATCAATAGCTGCGTATTCTTTCTTTTGAAATCGGCCTTTCAAAAGCTCCCCTACTTTTTCATTTCCTTTAAAGGGGATGGTTGCCTTGTACAAACTTTCTCTGTACCAAATAGTTTTGATACTAATTTTATAACCTTTCTCCTCCCCAATTTGCTTATATAGTTCTAATACTTGTTGAATGTCAATTCCATAAATAGCTAAAAAGGTCTCATTTACTTTAGGGTAGGTTCTACTATATAATTCAATTTTAAAGGCAAATAAATCAGCTTTCCATTTTTTCAGATATTCCGTAATTTGTGCATCATAAGTCGTTAAGCCCATATAGGCGATAGACAAAGCTTCTTCGTATTGTTCGATTTCATTTTTTAATCCATATAGTCGTTCTTTGGTTTCTAAGAGGTAGGCATATTGCTTCGCCATTTTTTGGTCATCCCAGAATTTTTTACTTGCCTTTTTCTTCTTTCTTTCTAAAATTTCAATATCACTTAACAACCGAACGAAGGTTCTGCCCTCTTCCAATTTGGCAATCATTCTTCGTAATTCACTTGCATAATCCGCGTAGTCAATTTTTTCTAACTCCTCTAATAATAAATCCAATCCTAGAGGGTCTGCTTCGATGTCTATCCCTATTTTTCCATCTTCCACTTTCACTTCAGCAATCAATTGGTCTTCATTATCATGTAAGTTTAACTGCTGAGCTAATGGAATAATTAAATGTTCTTTAATGGTTCGTTGTAGCTGTCTTGCGCCGTATTCTGGGCTATATCCGATTTCTGCTAGATGGTCATAAACAGCAGGAGTTATTTTTAATTCCATCCGTCTAAACTGAATACCTTCTAATTTTTTGAATAGGCCAATCTCTCTTTCAACTACATAATGAATGACTTCACTCGATAAGGGGGCAAAAGGAATAACCTCATCAATTCGATTAAATAATTCTGGCCTAAAAAACTGCTGAACCGCACTCATAAAATGAGTGGTTACTGCTTCATTATCGACTTCTTTCCTCAGACTAATCCTATTTTCTTGTAAATTAGCTGCACCAATATTGGAAGTCATAATGATAATTGTACTACAGAAATTCACCAATTTTCCACTACTATCCGTCAATCGACCTTCACTTAAAACTTGTAAGAGTAAATCAAAAAAATTAGGGTGAGCTTTTTCTATTTCATCAAATAATAACACGCAAAAAGGTTCGCGCCTTACGGCTGCAGTCAATAGTCCGTCCGCCCCATAACTCATCCCTGTCAGTCTCATAACGGAATAAGGGTCGGAGTATTCACTCATATCGAACCGCACCATTTTATTTCGACTTCCAAACATAAAATTTGCCAATACTTTAGCCAATTCTGTTTTTCCTACACCTGTTGGTCCAACGAATAACAAAGAAGCAATTGGTTTACCTGTTTTGGTCAATGCTGTTTTTACAGAAGCTAACAAATCGACAATACTATCTACCGCCTTCTCTTGTCCAAAGACATTATTATTAAAATCTTGTTTGATTTTGGTCGGATTCATCGGCACTTCTGGGTCTACCATAAAAGAGGGCATTCCCGTCTCTTCACAGAAATATTTAATGACTTCTGAGCGACCTAAAAGGCTTCTTTTTTCTTTTCTTGCTATCGGTTTTTGGTTGATTAAAATACTTTCTAAAAACCGAATCGGTTTGCCCGGTAATCCTGCATACGGCGTAAACCTTCTATTCAATCGAAGGGTTTCCTTGATGGCTTCCTCTTCAATATTAATTTGACGATTAGCAGCTAAGTCATGGACTTTTTTAATAATAATTTCGGCTAAATCTTTTTTAGGTTCTTCTAATCGAATAATTTGAAAGTAGGATAAATAATTAGGGCTTCGCAATTCTATTCTTGCTAACTCCTCATCGGTACATTCTGAAACCAAGGTCACTTCTCCTCTACCAATAAATGGGCGCATATAATCTGCCATGCTTACGTTATTCCCTTCATATTGCCCGACTTCAAATAATTCCATAAAGTTGCGCACAAAAAGAATATCCTTAGTCTTGGCTAATTCTCGGCAAACCATTGATAAACCATCTTGCCAGCCAGTGTTGCCCGTTAAGTCTTTTATCATCACAGAAGCGGTAGTTTCCCAAAAATCCCCTTCAATCTTTCGTTTATTTCGCTGTCGAATAATTTCCCAGACTAAAGCTGTTTTCCCTACTCCTGATGCCCCAACCAATAAAACATTTCTATTAAATCGCCCCTTTAATGCTTTGCTCAATTGGTCTAAAGCTTCTTTTCGGCCATACACTACTCTACGATTAGTCGTAATTTTTTGCGCTATTTTAGGAAGTAATAACTCTTGTGTCCCGTCTCCTAATGCTTCTAATTCTTTTAGAGTTGGAAATTGTAAGCCTATCTCTTTATTTTCCAATGTAACCGACTCGTACCAAATTGCTGAAATGATAGATTGCACAGATTTTAAACGCTCTTTTCGAGCAAATTCTAACAAAATGGCATCTTCCAAATTTGATTCTAGCGCAACTAAACTATAAGAGAAACTTTCTACACCAAGTGTTGGTACGATACCCCAAAAACCTTTTTCTACTTCTTGAAAAAAATAATCAAATTCTAAAGACAAAGAAGGATAACTAATTTTATCTTTTGAGGCTGGCAGGCTAATGATTAAGGTGTTTTCTACATATTCTCCTTCGACAAATTCATTCAATATTTGTACAAACGCGCCTTTATCTAATACCTTTCGCTGAAATACTTCTGCATATTTCCCTGCTAACAAATGCAGGGGTTCATTGATGCGCAAAGCTTCTGCATCCATTAATGGTACTTGAAGGATATTTCCATCAGGTAGATGCAGCTTGAAAGCATAAAAAGGTATATTGATTTTATAGGCCATATTAGGATAGAAAAGTGTTCATTTAGTGACGATAAAAAATAATTAGGGTTAAACATCAAATGTAAAACTTATTTAGGATATTTTTACAAAAAAACGATACCTACAATTATTGTTATTCATGAATTTTTTATTGAAAGAAGCTGTGCCATATTTTGTTTTTATGGTCTTCTGTTTTGCTGCCTGTCATGACGATGTAGCACTCAAGCAAGCCCTAATAGAAAAAATGGTCCAAGACAAAATTGACAATCACGTTACAAAAAAGAAGGCGGCATGTTTCAAAGAAGCTATGGGGGAAGCCTTAATTATTGCAGATTCAGTTATGATTCGATTGGCGTTAAGTAAAGTTGACACTAGCGGAAAAGTCAATCGACCTACTAAACCTCCTCGTCCTAAAATTGATTTGCCAGTAGATACGACACCAATTCGCCCCTTATTTGAAGATACGATTGTCAGTAGAAAGGATACAACTTTGGTATTGGAGAAACCTTCCTCTATTCAGATAGATACGACTATTCAAGATACAACAGAAAAAGGATAGAGGTCAAGGTATAAATCATGCTTTCAACTGACGCCTATGAAGTTATATAAGTCATTGTTTTTACTACCGTTCTTGTTTTTTACTTTTTGTAAAAATGAGAAACCTACCACAAAAGCGATTCAATCGTTGCCAGTACAAGAACCAAAGCCTATAGTTTTCGATTATGATACGACTATGTGGACGGATATAGGTTTTATTGATACCTCAATCGTTCTAGACTTAAAATATGCGACCACTGATAATTTTGTCAAAGAAAAAATGTATGCTTGTGGTCGATGTTTTTTACGCCCAGCCGTCGCTAATTTAATTTTACAAGCCCAGCAACAACTTCAAGCGCAAAACTTGAGGTTAAAATTATTTGACTGTTATAGACCCAAACCTATTCAAGAAAAATTATGGGCTAAAGTACCGAATGCCAGTTACGTCACGCCACCTTGGAAAGGCTCTATGCATAATCGAGGTGCAGCTATTGACTTAACTATCATTGATAAAAATGGAGTCGAATTAGATATGGGGACTCCGTATGATTTTTTTGGAAAAGCAGCACATCATACTTTTTCCGAACATACACCAAAAATAAAAGCTAACAGAAAATTATTAAAGGATTTGATGGAGTCCCTTGATTTAAAACCTATTCGAACGGAATGGTGGCATTATTCTTATCAAAAAAAATCTTACGAAATTAGTGAAATAGTATGGGCCTGCCCAAATCAGTAAACTACGGCTTAATTTTTGGACTACCGAAACAAAGGTGGTCTTCAAGACGTTACACTTTTGTTAAATTATATGGATTTTGTACAATAATTTTGTTGAAATTTCTATTTTTAACTTATTAATAATCAACTAAGTAGGTGGACAGAAATAATCTCCTTTTTTGACCGAGGCTATTTTTTTGCTAGACGAGGCAAAAAATCTTTGCATAGCCGTAGCTATGGAAATATTTTTTAACATGAACAAACGCTGTTTGTGAACCGCACAGCGGATGGGATGCCAAGTAGAAAAAGAGACCGTCATAAAATGTGTATGTTATATCTGTCCACCTACTTAATAGTGTTGAAAAGTAATCGCACTCATTTTTTACATCCCTTAAATTTACTAATCACTCGATGGCGACAGCAACAGCAAATAAATCAGACGTTCAAGCGGTGGATGCCTTAGCGCAATCTTATAGAGACCTGAAAAAAGAAATTGGTAAAGTTATTATTGGGCAGGAAGATGTCGTTCAGGCAGTTATCATATCTCTTTTTAGTAATGGTCATAGTTTATTGGTCGGTGTTCCCGGTTTAGCAAAGACACTTTTAGTAAGTACCATTGCAGAAGTATTGGATTTGGATTTTAAAAGGATTCAGTTTACACCAGATTTAATGCCTTCGGATATTACGGGGTCAGAAATTCTGGATGAAGACCGTCAGTTTAAATTTAATCACGGTCCGATATTTTCCAATATTGTCTTGGCCGATGAGATTAACCGTACCCCTCCTAAGACACAAGCGGCTTTATTAGAAGCGATGCAAGAGCGGTCAGTAACGGTTAGTGGGGTTAGACATAAATTGCCTGCTCCTTTTTTCGTCTTGGCAACTCAAAACCCAATCGAACAAGAAGGAACTTATCCACTACCAGAAGCACAGTTGGACCGTTTCATGTTCAATATTCCATTGGATTACCCATCTTATGATGAAGAAATTCAAGTCGTTAAAGCAACAACTGCGATGGAGCGATATGATTTGCAGAATATCGTGACCGCGGAGCAAATTTTATCTTATCAAAGTTTGATACGTAAGATTCCTATTGCGGATAATGTTTTGGAATATGCCGTAAGCTTAGCGACTAAAACTCGTCCAGGAACGAAGATGGCGACAGACAAGGTCAATAACTATATCTCTTGGGGCGCAGGTCCTAGGGCGTCTCAATACCTCGTATTGGGAGCTAAATGCCATGCGGCAATTAGTGGGAAATATTCTCCTGATAAAGAAGATGTACAGGCAATTGCTAAATATGTTTTACGACACAGAATTGTTCGTAACTATAAGGCAGAAGCGGAAGGCATTACAGAAGAAAATATCATTGAAAGTTTATTTTAAAATTAAATAGCATTAAAATAAAAATGGGGTTGCGATTTCAAATCGTAACCCCATTTTTATTTATCAGAGACGGTGTTTTTTAAAATCTAAAAGCTAGACCTCGAACTTTTAACCCCGCCTCTTTTACTTTCGGATGATTAGAGGGAAATAAGCTATCTCCTAATAAGTCGGGATAAATGGCTTCGGGTTTGGACGGTTCTAAATAGACGACCAAACTTTGAGGAATGATACCACCTTCCCAAGCATTGGTATAGCCACTATTGTCCCACTCAAAACCTGCAAATTGAAAATCTTTACCATTTATTTTGACTAACTCTTCTAAGGTTGTTCCAATTCCTATTCCTTGGTTTGTTGCCCAAGAAGCATCTGGGTGGTCGATTAGAATTTGTTCAATGACTTTATAGGGTTGAGAGCGATTCCAAATAATAGCTAGTTCATTTTCCGTGTTTGGAAAAACAACAGTTGCATTAGCCATCTCTCCTTCTCCTAGACCAACTTCTTTTCGACTTACGTTTTCTACACCGTAAGCTTTGATGATATCCCCTTCTGTAAAGGATTTGCTAATTAAACCAATTTTTTCACCAGGAATACAAGTCCAGTTGAAAATAGCTTTGCTCGCATCTACGACTTTTGGCGTATGTGCTTTATCTGGCGCATCAAATTGACAGGAAATAGTAAGTATTAAAAAAAATAAAAAAACTATATTTTTCATGATGCTGTTTTTTACAAAAACACCATGATTTTCAAAATCATGGTGTTTTAAAATATACAGTTATATTTTAGTTGTTATTTAAAACTCTAAAGTTTCTTCGTTTTTAGCATTATTAAAAAGCAAGTAGCCTTTTTTCTTATTGGGACCAATAATGCTAATAATATTTTTTTGGTCATCAAATGCTTCCAACAAAATACTATTTTTTACATGAAGTTGGTGGATGTTTTCAACATTTTCTATTTCCAAATAGCACCAAACAGCCACCATATCTTCAGACATTTCTTTTCCAATAAAAGTATAATCCATTTGCTGACCTTCTAGGCTAATAGCTAGTTTTTGTTGTAAATATTTGTAGATGTATTCTTCCGCTTTTTCGACTTCCTTGTCGGTACAAATAAATAATTTATCAGCTCCTTGTTGTCGAAGCGCTTCTTCCAAGTCATCAATAAAAAGATGCAGGGTAAATTGTAGCGCCTTTTCTTTTTCATTAAATTCAATCAGACATTTACTGATATGAAATTCATGTGCTGGCACTGTTTCTACTGTAGTAAAGTTAGTAGAACTGGGGGCAAACAATAAAAATAAACAAAAGCAATATTGAAAAATAGACATGATGCTATAGATTTTCTGAATGGAAAAATCTCAAATTCTTAACTACCACAAAAATACAATGGAAAAGCCTAGAGTAAAGTTATTGAAATATTAAAGTTAAAAAAGTGGAGGAACAAATTTAATTGTGGAAAATAGGTTAAAGGGTTTTCTTATAAAAATGCTTAACTAGACGTTCCCAATCCCGATTTTCATCGGGACCGTATCGAACGGCAATATTTGTAACATTTGCTCGGATGTTCCATTTTTATAAGAAAACCCTTAAATAGGTTATTATCGACAAAAAGGAAATGGAGTGCTTTTAGAGAAAGTTTTGTGGTTAAGACAAATTTAAGTTATTTGGGGTGCTAAATTTTATCGAGTAATGGAATGACTTTACTGGTTGCCCCAAATAACCTCCAATAACTTCTAATAACTTTTTAAAGGAACAGTCTACTCTTGTTTAGTAAGCATATCAGGAGTCTCAACAATTTTGATACTAAGAAAATTGGTATCAAGAGTCCAATCTTGTTTGTCTAGAGGAGGAGTGGTATAAAATTGATTTAAAATGGGGCCGTGTTCTCCTACTTGTAATTGTACATTTTTAGCGTGAATATATCCATATTGACCAGAAGGCGCTTGAACATAAAAGTAAGGAACGATTTTTTGTTCACCTCGTTGAGTAATGGTCTTTTCGAAATGCTGAATAATTTTCAAGGAGGCATGAGGGGCTAATTTTTCAACTACACCGCTTAGGTAAGTTGGCTCAGAACGAAGATATCCTTTTTCCAATTTAAGCTGCCCTTCAATATAGGTTCGACTTTCTTCATAAAAAGGCACATATCTATTTTGAGTAGTTTCCCAAACATAAGAATAGGTTACGTACTCTAAACATCTTTCTTTGTGTTCATCTATTGCATTGGGCTGCAAGGCTAGGCTATAATCGGTACAGGCGATATAGTCTACATATGCAATTCGAATAGTCTTTTGATTCACTTCTACAAACTTAAATAAAGCAGGCGAAGGAATACGTTTATTATAAGCCAAGCTCATTCTTTCCTCAAAAACTTTGGCAATTGACCCAGCTTGGAAAGAATAAATTTCAATCACCCGATTTTCTAGTTGGCTACCGTTATCAAAATTACTTTTTAAAAAGAGTAATTCTGGTACATTGTCCTCGGTCAAATCTTTTAGATGAAATGCGCGCAATTCATTACTACCCATAGCGCTTTCTCCAGCAAATTGAATATGGTAGGATTTACCTAAGTTACTAGTTAAAACAAGATAGAATTCCTTATAGAGTGGATTTAAGTAATCTTCTTCATGAAAGTTATCTTTCCCTTCTATAGAAGCCACCCAAACAGTCGTTTCAGCTAAGTCTTCTGAAAAATTAAATGTTTTTAAATGATATTCTTTAAGAGCGGAAGTGATTTCTGAATCAGGAATAATAACTGCCAAACCATCACCATAAATCCAGCCTGTTTTATTATCAGGAGCTTTGACCTCGTACCATTTGAATTTTTGATTCTGAGCTTCGTCTTCATATTCAAAACGTGTTTCACTAAGCACTTCAAAGAGGGTTCCTTCTTCATAAAAAGTACTGGAATGAGCAAAGAAAGTTGAATCTGGATATAAGGTAACTTTATTCAAAGCGGTAGCAGGTCTTGTAGGTAAAATTTGACCATACAAAAAGGAAGAGAAAAAGGAAGCAAATAAAAAGAATAGTACTCGCAAAGAATTTATTTTATTTTAATATATGCTACAACCATGCCGTTTTAGAACGCTTGTATACAATATTTTATGGTCTAGAAGGGTAACTTTTATAAAAAATAGACATATTTATAAAAAACAAAGCTACTGACAATGAATTGAAATTGATGTCGGCGGTTTACAAAGCATCAAAATAAATGTATATTTAACTTTGTTTAACTAAATTACAACTATATTTAGCGTTAAAAGCTACTTTAGAATAGTGACAAAACTACTTTCTCACGTCTTAAAATAGCATTTAATTAAACTCAAAAATTTAATCAATATGAATTTAGACAGACTAAACAAGTCTAATAATCCAATGATTAAGGAAGAAGTCCTTAGAGGAAATACCACGAATAATCGTCAAGAAATTATGACGGTACAAGGTGGTATCAATAAGTCTTTTGTTCTTTTCGGTGTATTATTATTGACCTTTTTTGTAGGATACTCTGCCCCTAGCAAATTATTTATGATGGGTGGAATGATTGGAGGTTTTGTTGTTAGTATTATCATGAGCCGAGATTTAAAAAGGTCTAATATCTGGGCACCACTTTTTGCAGGATTATATGGATTAGCCATTGGCGCAATGTCAGCACTCTATGCTTATGCTTACGATGGCATTATATTTCACGCCGTTACCATAACTTTTGCTATTTTCTTTACCATGTTGACCTTGTATAAATCAGGTCTAATCAAAGTAACAGAGAAATTTAGAAGTGTTATAATGATGGCAACTGGAGCAATTATGCTTTTGTATATCGTTAGCTTTGTATTGAGCTTGTTCTCGATTAATATGCCGTTTTTACATGAGCAATCAATGATTGGAATAGGCATTAGCCTGGTGATTGTCGTGATAGCTTCTTTAAAGCTTTTAGTTGATTTTGATAATTTTGATAGAGGCGAAAAATTTGGTTCACCCAAATATATGGAATATGCAGTAGCCGCAGGATTGTTGTTTACGATGATTTGGTTATATACTGAAATTCTTTGGTTATTATCTGCCTTTATGGGAAGTGACTAATTGATAGATTTCGATAGCAAGTAATAAAAAAGCCTTCTTCAATAGTATTTGGAGAAGGCTTTTTTGTATTCATCATTCATATTCACTCATATTTTTAACAAAAAGAATTCGTTTTTATAAAAAAGAGAAAATTGCCTGTATATTTAAGCACTTATTACGCTTTATTTATTTTCAAAAACAAAGGAAAACTACACAAAACATGCTAGTCAAAACTTACGCTGCTGCAGTCCACGGTGTGGATGCCCAAACCATTACCGTCGAAGTGAATGCAGGCGGAGAAGTTCCTCAAGGACAACCTTTCTATCATTTAGTAGGCTTACCAGATAGTGCAGTCAAAGAAGGCTTTCAACGTTTTGAAGCAGCACTCAGTAATATTGGGAAAAAAGTGCCTCGATTAAAATTGGTCGTTAATATGGCGCCTGCCGATATTCGTAAGGAAGGTAGTGCCTATGATTTACCTATTGCAATGGGGATATTAGGAGCATCCGACCAAATGAAATCAGATAATTTGGCAGATTATATGATGATTGGCGAACTATCGTTAGACGGTGGTCTCCGACCGATTAAAGGGGCTTTGCCCATTGCGATTCAAGCGAGGTCTGAAAAATTTAAAGGCTTGATTGTGCCCAAACAAAATGCTAGAGAAGCTGCTATTGTCAGTAATTTAGCCGTTTATGGAATTGACAACATCAAAGAAGCCGTCGCTTTTTTTGATGGAGAATTAGAATTGAAACCCACCATCTTGGATACTAGAGATGAGTTTGCCAACACGAAGAATGAGTATAATGTAGATTTTTCAGATGTTAAAGGACAAGAGAATATCAAACGAGCTTTAGAGTTGGCAGCGGCAGGCGGGCATAATGTCATTTTAATTGGTCCTCCTGGCGCGGGTAAAACCATGTTGGCAAGACGACTACCAACCATTTTACCTCCGTTTAGCTTGCATGAAGCTTTAGAGACCACAAAAATTCATTCTGTTGCGGGCATCCTTCCTTCCGATTCTGCTTTAGTGCCTATTCGTCCTTTTCGAGCGCCGCACCATACGATTAGTAATGTTGCACTAGTGGGAGGTGGTTCCAATCCGCATCCTGGAGAAATTTCTTTGGCGCATAATGGAGTTTTATTTTTAGATGAATTACCTGAGTTTCAACGCTCTGTTTTAGAAGTATTACGTCAACCAATGGAACAACGAAAAGTAACGATTTCAAGAGCCAAAATATCGGTTGATTACCCTGCTAGTTTTATGTTGATTGCATCAATGAATCCTTGTCCCTGTGGTTATTTTAATCATCCTAGTAAAGATTGTGTTTGTGGAGCAGGCGTCGTCAAACGTTATCTTAATAAAATCTCTGGACCGCTTTTAGACCGTATTGACTTACACGTAGAAGTAACACCTGTTCCTCTTGAAATGCTTGCCAATTACGAAAGAGAATCAGAAACTAGTAAAGACATAGCCGAACGAGTTATCATTGCCCGAAAAATACAAGAAGACCGTTTTAAAAATTTAAAATATGTGCATAGTAATGCCCAAATGCCAAGCCGAATGGCTAGAGAGGTTTGTCAACTCGACCAAGCAGGAATTGTGCTATTGAAAACGGCAATGAAAAAATTACAGTTATCAGCCCGTGCTTATGACCGTATTTTAAAAGTAGCTCGAACAGCCGCTGATTTGGAAGGGAAGAAGGATATTCAAATTGGGAATTTGGCGGAGGCGATTCAGTATCGGAGTTTGGATAGGGATAGTTGGGGAGGGTGAAAAATAATATAAATTTTGGCTAATTTTTATAAGATATACTTACCTTTACAATCTTTATTTGAACAACTGTAAGTGAATAATAAATGGGAAAAAAAGTAAAGGGGGGTAATCCAAAACTTATACTTCAACAAGTCAGCACTAAATTAGAGGATAGGCATTTTTCTGAAGCAGCAGCCATGCTTAGGAAGGTTAAATTTCCACCAAAAGAGAAAAAAGAAGCCGATCAATTAAATATTAATATTCATTATTTTTGGGCATTAGATGCTTTTAAAAACAATGATTATTTGCAAGCTATTACGACTTTGCGAATGTTTGTTGAACGGTTTAAGAAAAAAATAAACCTCCCACTAGAAAAAGCCAATATATTATTGGGTTTATGTTATTTTTATAATCAAGACTTTGGAAAAGCAACGGATTATTTAATGACTGCTAAAAATAATCCCGCTACTCAATCTTTTTACTTTTATTATTTATTAGCATTAGTTTATAAAAAAAAATATACGAATATAGCAACATTGCTTAATGACCACGAAAAGGAACAAGCTTTTTTAAATCCTAATCAAAAAACCTATTTAGAAGTTGCTATTGCCATAGTACAAGCAGATTTTACAAAAGCTCAAAAACTGCTTGCAGGTTTTGTACCTAAAAATAAAACAATAGCTTCCAATATTGCTAGTCTTCAAGCTATTTTGAGAGATACAGACTATTCTGATTCCGTCAAAAAAATAAAACCGCTTTATAAGTCCTTTCTTAGCTTAACTTTATCCGATTCCGAAAAAAAATACCTCAGTAAAATTCCTGCTTTTAATCAACAAGTAGAACATTTAAAAAATAATCA
>CALLVC010000034.1 GCA_938010785.1 uncultured Saprospiraceae bacterium | reverse complement strand
AATTTTGATTTTCCAACGGAAAATCAAAATTTCTCTCCCCTAAAATCCCCCCTGTCGAGCTGCCGCAGGCAGCGAGACAGAATGTAAATTTATTTTATTATAAGGTACAAACACTTTTGAATATGAAAAGAGTAAAAGCATATTTGAGATTAGTAAAATGGAAATGGGCAAAGTCTAGAAGAACTGTCATCGCAGATTATCCTTTAGCAATAGAAGCTGAAGATGAAATTACAGAATTCGACCTAATGCCCTATTTGGGATGGATGGAAGAAGAAAGAAAGTGTTCATAAAATTTGTAGTGGCAATTTTCAAACGCACGCAACGGCAAGGTCTACTTTAGGGAGATAGCGATATGCCCACTTTCAAGCTATCTCCCCAAAGTGAGACGTTTTGCTTAAATCGATTTAACTATGAAAATCTTATTTGTTTGTTTAGGAAATATTTGTCGGTCCCCACTCGCCGCCGGAATTTTACAACAGAAAGCGGAAAAATTAGGCTTAGATTGGGAAATCGCTTCCACTGGTTTAGCCAATAAATTTTTGGGTTGTACTGTTGACCCTAGAGTAGAGGAGGTAGCAAAAAAACATGGGGTAAATTTATCGAATCACATTGCCCGAAAATTTCAGCCTAGCGATTTTGAATACTACGATATGCTTATTACGATGGATGATGAATTGGCAAAGCGATTACGTGCAAAGGCAACTAACCTTCCTCAAACAGATAAAGTCTGGCTTTTAGCAGATTTTTTAGAGGATTTAGGAGAAACGGTAGATATCCCTGACCCATATTTTTGGGATACCGAACTTTTTGAATCGCTTTATGTGAAAATGGAGCAGGCTTGCCAATTGATTATAACAACTTATAACGTTCCTGATATTATGATTCTTTTTGAAGAAACCGTGGTGGAGAATGCTTTAGAATTGGAAAAGAGCGCTTGATTGTTTAGTACTAGCTGTCCTATTCCAGTCCAGACGACTACTGTATTGAGAGCTATCGGCTATATTACAGGAGTGATACTTCCAAAATTTATACGCATACCTATATAGATATTTGTATTTTTCTTCACCAAAGACTTTCACTGATTAGAAATCAAAACAATAAGTATTGCGATACCCAAATATGCCCTATATTCAAAGTTAACCAACCATTTTGAGTCAATATTTAAATTGATACCTATTTATCTAAAAAATTCAGATTATCTTCAGAATCACCCCTTTTCTTGCGCGCCAATTGAAAAATAGATGGTCCAAAAATTAAAAATGGGCCTATTCTAAATCTTCAAAAACAACATTAAAATCAATGTTAAAAAACAGCAGCGCAGCAGCCTTACAAAAAACAGCAACCATTATTCGCCCTGGTGAATTTGAGGGATATGAACATTGGTATCCCAAAGCTTTGAATGCGACCATTCATCCAATGATTCACTTCTTTATGAATCTGGATAAAGAACGAATTATTAGCCGATATTGCCATATGCATCCGACCGTCAAGGCAAACAAATTACGGGAGTTATTAAATTATCGAGCTAAGTATTTTCTTTGGGCAGGAGCAGATTTATTAAATGTAACTTCTGCTAGTGGCAAAAGACAGATGGTCGTTATCGAAAATAATTCCTGTCCGTCTGGTCAAAAATCTATGCCTTTATTGGATGATAATCAGGAGCAAGGGAGTTATCGTTTATTGGTGGAACGCACCTTTAAACCTTATTTGAAAAATTTAAGGAATAAGATTAAAGGAGGCCTAGCAGTCATTTATGACAAGAATCCAATGGAGGTATCTGGCTATGCTGAAGTGATTGCGGATGTGATGAATGAACCTGTTTATTATGCCACTTTTTATAAAGACGAAAAAGACCCTGCGGTTCGTTTTGTGGATGGGGTGATGCAGGTACGCAACGAAAAAGGGGAGTGGTTACCAATTCGAGCAGCCTTTAGATATGTGACCCAAAAACCTTGGAATCGCTTGCCTTTATTAACTAAAACGAAGATTCTAAATCCTATTTTGGCTTGTTTGGCAGGAGGTCGTAATAAAATGGTGGCTGCCAAAGCTTATGATATTTTTAATGCCGAATTACAACCGCATGGCTTGAAAATCAATACGCCAGAAACGATTTGGGATGTGAGTAAAAATGAAGTGCCACTTTGGGTTAAAAAGATGGGCGGTCAAGCGGTCGTTAAAGTACCGTATAGCAATGCCGGGCAAGGGGTTTATACCATTGTGACCGAAAAAGAATTGGACGCTTTTATGGAATTGGAATTTGATTATGACCGATTTATTGTACAAAGTTTGATTGGCAATTATCATTGGAGTAGCACCACCGCTGCAGGTAAACTATACCATGTTGGTACGATACCTAATGCGAAAGGCAATACCTATGTGGCAGATATTCGGATGATGGTCAGTTCGACTGAAAATGGTATTAAACCACTCTGTACATACGCCCGACGCTCTGCCAAGCCATTGGTCAGCCAAATAGCGGATAGTACCGATAGTTGGCAAATGTTGGGGACTAATTTATCCTTTAGAAATCCTGATGGTTCTTGGGGAAGCGATACCAATCGCTTGGTCTTAATGGACCGACGAGATTTTAATAAATTGGGCGTTGGTTTAGATGATATGATTGAGGCTTATATTCAGACTGTTTTGTCAATGGTGGCTATTGATAATATGGCTAAAACCTTGGTGAATAAGAATGGTAAATTTAGAATGCGCTTGTTCAAAAGTTTGAATAATGACCCTGGCTTGATTGGGGAGATTTATAAACAATCTTAAGGGCGTAGGAAATAAATAGGTAACTAAAGTTGATGATTTAACAATAGCTATCTTTTTATTAAAAGTGATTGGAGACTAGTGATTAGTGATTGGGTGAGACGCTGATAATCAACGTTTAATCCAATTACTAATCCCATTCACTAGTCACTTTTCTATTGAAATTTAAAAGTGCTATTGATTATTTATTTGGGTAGATTATTTTTAATGGCTCCCTTATAAGACTAAAGTCACTATCAAAAATTATGAAAAAATTTAAACTATTGGTCTTGACGGACCATAGCAATCATAGCCAAGAAAATTCCTTATATCCTTTGGTGTTATCCATGCGCAAGCACCCAAGATGCGCGCAAATAGATGTAGCAACGAGAGGGAATGAGATTAATGATTTTTTCTTTAAACAGCATAATGCGAAAGGCTTATTTGTGCATACAGTTGGAAAAGATTTTAAATATTTGCCTAATGGTATGGCATTTAAAACTAAAGAGCGTAAGGCTTTTGTCAAAGATTATGAGGTTATTTGGTTAAGGATGCCGCCGCCTTTGTCTAGGAATTTTTTGGAATTTTTAACGGATGAATTTCCCAATCAATTAATCATCAATAATCCACTGGGTATTTATGAAACGGGAACAAAATCTTTTTTAATCAATTTTCCAGACTGTTGTCCACCGATGGCTATTTGCGAATCTATTAAGGATATTAAACAATTCAAAGCTAGATTTCCCATTGTTCTTAAACCATTTAGAGACTATGGCGGAAATGGAATTGTTCGAATTGATGGAGATACTGTTTGGGATGGAACAAAAAAGAAAACCTTCGGCCAATTTGTCAAACAATTGGAAGGTAAAGCTATCAATTATCTAGGCGTTAAATTTTTGAAAAATGTAGGGCAGGGCGATAAACGAATCATTGTAGTCAATGGGAACATTATGGGGGCCTCTTTGCGTCTTCCAGCCAAAGGTTCATGGATGTGTAATGTTGCCCAAGGAGGTAGTTCTAATAGGGCGACCGTAGCACCAGAAGAAATTGAAATTATTCAAAAAATAGACCCTGTTTTAGCCAAAATGGGTATCGTTATGTATGGCATTGATACACTGGTGGGGGATGATGGCAAACGAGTGTTGTCTGAGATAAATACGACGAGTATCGGAGGCTTACCTCAGATTGCCCAAATGCAAGGAAAACCTTTAGTCAAACAGGCGACTGATTTGATTTGGGATTATATAATTCAACAAATTGATGCAAAAAATGCAGTTACAAACTGAACAAAATATTCCAATTATTCAAACTCTAAAGGTGAAGGAAGTACCAAAAGGAACAATCAGTCGATATTGGCTCAATTTGGTGACGGATGGAATGGGACAACCAGTGCAAATTCCAATCATTGTGGCAAGGGGATACCAAGATGGTAAAGTTCTGGGGTTGACTGCCGCAGTTCACGGCAATGAATTAAATGGTATTCCTGTCATTCAGCGCATCTTCGGAGAGATTGATATCAACGAATTGAAGGGAACAATTGTCGGTGTACCAGTAGTGAATGTTCCATCCTTGCACAGAAAAAGACGTCGATTTATAGATGGTACGGATTTGAATCATATTATGCCTGGCAAAGCGAATGGTACAGTGAGTCAGGTGTATGCCCATCGAGTCGTCAATCGGATTATTAACCAATTTGATTACTTGATAGATTTACATACGGCTAGTTTTGGACGCATCAATTCTTATTATATTCGGGCAGATATGAGTGACCAAGTGGTCAAGAAAATGGCGCTTCTACAAAATGCCCAAATCATTGTCCATAATCCTCCAAGTGATGGCACTTTAAGAGGTACCGCCAATGAAATGAATATTCCTGCTATTACTTTGGAAGTAGGAAATCCCAACACTTTTCAAAAAGGTTTAATTCGAGATGGACTAACGGGTATTCATAATGTCTTGGGGTATTTAGGAATGATAAATTGTGAAATCGAAGAACCCGATGAAGAAACCATTTTATGCCAAAAGTCCTATTGGATTTATACGGATACAGGTGGAATTATGACGGTCTATCCCAAAGTCACAGAATTGGTCAAAAAAGGTCAATTGATTGCTACCATGCGGAACATTTTTGGCGATACGGTGCAGGAATATTTTGCACCCGAGGATGGCGTGGTGATTGGGAAAAGTGTGAGTCCTATTAATCAGACGGGAGGGCGGATTTTACATTTGGGGATTTTGAAATGATTACTTTGAAATATACCGTTAAAAGGGTGGATTATTCAAAATGACACCTAAAAGTTGCGTCATTTTTCAGCCACAAAGTGGCGACATAATATAGCATAGGGCAAAGCCCTATGCTATAATTATCCGCATTTTTTAAGCACTGAAAGTGCTACATATCAGCCATGTAATAATGTTTTATGTCGCACTTTTAGCGCTTTTTAGCTAAGTTGTAAGCTTTTCTACACTAGGGCTTACACCCTAGGTTGCCATATGTCGCTCCGTTGGAGCTAAAAAGTGGTGCAGCTTTACCCCTGAATTTTGAACACTCGATGTGTCCAGTCTCCAGACCTGTCCGCAACGTAGTCAGGCGGGCTAGACATGACTATCCACTGGTCTCCTGACCAGCATTGAAAACTTACTTTAGACGTACTCTAAAAGGGCTATTTACCCATCTACCAGTTTATTCCCCAAAAATGGTTGATGGTACAAACGCTTACCCGTCGCTTGATACATCGCATTCGCCAATGCGCCAAATACGGGCGGGAAGGTAGGCTCTCCTAATCCTGTTGGGTCTATTCCATTATCCACAAAATGAACATCAATTTTTTTAGGTGCCTCGGACATACGTATCATACGATATTGATGAAAATTATTTTTTTCGGGAACACCGTCTTTGAAAGTCAACTCTCCAAATAAAGCATTGCCAATACCATCTACAATTGCTCCTTCTGCTAAATTGGCCGCCGCATCAGGATTGATGATAATGCCACAATCTACAGCACAACAGACCCTTTGAATAATCGGTGTATCTCCCTCCATTTTTAAATGCAATACTTGGGCAGAATAAGAATTATGACAGAAATAAACAGATACGCCTCGATGCATATCTGATGGGGTAGGGTTGTCCCAATTAGATTTTTCTCGGACTAGTTTCAATACGGTCATCATTCTGTCCGCATCATAATCGTTTCGTTCTCCAACAGGATTCTTTTTAGCATTTTCTAATAATTCCAAACGGAAATCTATGGGGTCTTTACCTATCGTCTCTGCAATTTCATCTAAGAAAGATTGTTCTGCACTAGCGATAAAATTAGAGCGAGGCGCACGGAAAGAACCAATCGTAATATTAGAATTAATGGTCCAGCTTTCGGCTAAGTAATTTTCGATTGCCCCAGCAGGAAATCTATTGGCATATAAAGGACTCTCCAAAGTACCACCTGCATTTACATGCAACCCAGTTAAATTATTATTTTCATCCAATGCTGCTCGATAAGTTGCTTGATAAGCTGGGCGATAAATACCTCCCATCATATCATCTTCTCTGGTATAAATTAATTTGATAGGGGTTTTCATTTTTTGGGAAATAAGCGCAGCTTCTGTTACCCAATGCGCATAAGAACGCCGTCCATATCCTCCACCTAAACGAGTCATTTGAATGTTGATGTTTTCGATAGGAATCCCCAACCTAACGGCTACCGTTTGTTCTGTTAATTCTGCTTTTTGGAGAGGACCAATTAACTCCGCTCGGTTGTCTTTGACATCTGCAAAGAAATTCATTGGCTCCATACAATTATGGGCTAAATAGGGAGCAGTATACGTTCTTTCAATGACCCTTTCGGCATTACTAAAAGCTGTTTTTGGTTGACCGTCTTGGCGGACTGTTTTTACTTTTTTGGTAGCTATTTGTGCCATTTTAGTACGATGGTCACTACTGTTTTCTAATCCTGCGGGAATCGTTAAAGTTTGTTTTTCTTTTCCCCAGAAAGTACGCTCTTCGGTATAAGCCTCAAAAGGTTGCCATTCTACTTCAATGGCTTTTTTAGCCTTCATTACCTCCCAAGTGGAACTGCCGACTATCGCTACTACTTCCAAGAAAGCGCAGGTATCAAAATGCTGCCTTTCAAAATCATCATTCAATACTTTTATAGGGAAAATAGCTTGAATACCGGGCATTTTTTTGACAGCGGTATCCGCTATAGATTTCAAGGTCATACCAAAAGCAGGCGGGTGGACTATCATGGCATAAAGCATTCCTTCTTGATGCGCATCTATGCCAAATAGTGGTTGCCCTGTAATGATTTTCTGTCCATCTACATTTTTCCTAGAAGTACCAATAAGGTTAAAATCTTTAATAGCTTTTAAGCTAACTTCGGCTGGTACAGGAATTTCTGCTGCAGCCGCAGCCATTTCCCCATATCCTAGGGATTTGCCACTTTTTTTATGGTATAAAATGCCATCTTTTGTCGAAACTTCGGCTACGGATACCTCCCATGATTTAGCTGCCGCTTCTCGTAATAATTGTCTTGCCGAGGCACCTGCCATTCTCAAGCCTTTCCATCCAAATCTAATGGCATTACTTCCTCCAATAAATTGACGTTGGTACAATGCAGTATCTAAGGGCGCTTGTTCTACGATTACATCTTTCCAATCAATATCCAATTCTTCTGCGATTATCATCGGCATTGATGTCTTGACATTTTGCCCACCTTCTGGATTAGGAGATAAAATCGTTACTTGCCCATTATCCGCAATTTTTAGATA
>CALLVC010000033.1 GCA_938010785.1 uncultured Saprospiraceae bacterium | reverse complement strand
AGGCATTGGTATAGCTTATCCGATGGACGCTTCCTTAAATGACTGGGTGCTTTCCGCAGATAACCCTGTCATTCCTGCCGCTCCAGCTAATGCCAATCATTTGGACTTTCGAGACCCTTATGTGTGGAAAGAAGGCGATACTTATTATATGGTGGTGGGTTCAGGCATAAGAAATAATGGAGGGGGAACTTTATTTACCTACACCTCTAGTGATTTAATCGATTGGGTCAATGTGCCTGCCATTTACAGTAATGAGAATGTATCGCAAGCAGGCACTTTTTGGGAAATGCCTTATTTTAATAAAATAAACGAGGAAGATTATTTGTTGGTGGTGACACCACAATTCAACGCCAAACCAGCGGAAACTATTTATTTGATAGGGGCTTTCGATGGCAGCTCTTTTACACCTTTTGAAAACGAACCTAAACGATTTGAACATTTAACCAGACATTTATTATCTCCAGCCATTGGCTTAGATGAGGCAAACCGCTTGACTTATACAGGGATTATTCCTGAGGATAGAGCTGTGGCATTGCAGGTAAAATCGGGATGGCGTCACACTTTTTCTTTACCTCGTGTGTTTCGAGTGTTAGAGGATGGAAAAACCCTTGGACATTTACCACATCCCAATCTTTGCAGAGCTAGGAAAAATGAAGTGAGCGTGGTCAATCGTACTATACAGACTGGTACTAGTTTCAATATCCCTGAATATCAAGGAATACAATCGGAACTGTATTTTAAATTATATACATTTGGAGTAGAAAAATTTAATATTCAAGTATTTAAAAACGAAGCAAGCACGCAACTTACTTCCATTACTTTTGATAAAGTTCAAAATAAACTGGGCATCAATCGAGTATTATCTTCTACTGCGCAAACAGTTGAAAATAATCGTTCTGCACCCTATTATTTTAATCCAAATGATACCATTGAAGTGCGTGTCTTTTTAGACCATTCAGTCCTAGAAATTTTTGTAGATAAGGTGGTGGTGATGTCTGCCCGTGTTTATCCATCAAGAGGTAGCGAATTAATTGATATTATCAATGATTCAACAAGCCCAATAGAGTTATTGGAATTTAAGGCTTGGGATATTGTTGACAAAGAGGTGGTAAGCGACATTGAGGTTTGTGAAATCACCCATTTGCCTGACAATTTGTATACAACAATAAAAGAGATCAATAAAGAAACTGAAAAATTACATCGTGTTTTTCCAAATCCTTTTGAGGAAAAGATCAACATACAATTTAAACATAGAGGAAAGGATACAAGCGGTAGTTATTTTTTATACGATGTATTAGGTCAAGCTGTTTTGGCAGGTCGCTATGAAGATACAAGCATAATTTCACTCAAAGACTTCCCAGAGGGGATTTATTTTTTGTCTTTGTTTCGGAACCAACAAACGGAATTATTTAAGTTGAATAAAAGGAGACCGTTTCGTTAAGTAGCGACGAAATCATTATACAGAATTAAATGAGTGTGATACATTTTAATGGAATTTAGATATGAAAAAATCCGTGACTAATCAATCCGTGACTAGGAAAGTAGTTAGTCACGGATTTTTCTTCGATACACATTAACTTTCCACTAAATTGTATCACACTCGAATTAAATAAATCAAAATATGGATTATATAGCTAAAGGACTACTATTTATATTGGTATTGTTCTGGTTTGCCTGTGCAACAATTACCACTACTCCCGTGGTGGATAATGAGGCGAATAATGAGGCGGAAGTTGTTAACCCTATAGCAACTGAATCGGATTATTACTTAGAAAAACATCGTCCCCAATTCCATTTTACTCCCGAAGCCAATTGGATGAATGACCCAAATGGGATGGTGTATTATGAAGAAGAATACCATCTTTTTTATCAATATTACCCCAAAGGAAATACTTGGGGTCCTATGCACTGGGGACATGCTGTGAGTACAGATTTGGTACATTGGGAACACTTGCCCATTGCACTGTATCCCGATAAGCATGGGTTGATATTTTCTGGTTCTGCCGTAGTAGATTGGAAAAATACCAGTGGTTTTGGAAAGGACAATAAGCCACCATTGGTTGCTATTTTTACTTATCACGATTTAGAAAAGGAACGGGCGGGCTTGGAAGACGATTTTCAAACACAGGGGATTGCTTATAGTAATGACAAAGGGAGAACGTGGACGAAGTACGAAGGAAATCCAGTAATTGCTAATCCTGGAGTTCGTGATTTTAGAGACCCAAAAGTAATCTGGCACGAAGACAGCGAACAATGGGTAATGGTGGTGACAGCTTTAGATCATTTGATGATTTATGGTTCTGAAAATTTAAGAGATTGGTCTTTGTTATCGAAATTCGGAAAAGACATAGGTAGTCATGATGGGGTGTGGGAATGCCCAGACTTGTTTCCATTGAAAGATGAAAATGGGAAAGAACATTGGGTGATTTTACAAAACATGAACCCTGGTAATCCAAATGGAGGTTCTGGACTGCAATACTTTATTGGTCATTTTGATGGAAAAGAATTTACCATTAACGAAGACTTCATGAAGTTGCTAGGAACGATTCCAGCTAATACACCAAAAGGCGTAGTATTCGAAGATTTTGAACAAGATTATAGTGATTGGGCCGTGGAAGGAAATGCTTTTGGAATGAAGCCTAGTAATGGTGCGTTACCTACTCAACAGATCGTAAGAGGCTACGAAGGCAATGGTTTAGTCAATAGTTTTCATAATGGGGATTCATCTACGGGGAGCATGGTGTCAAAAGAATTTACCATTGAAAAGAAAGCGATTAATTTCCTAATTGGGGGCGGTAATCATCGTGGACTAACTTATATCGCTTTATTGGTAGATGGCAAGCAAGTTCGAGAAGCAGAAGGCAATAATACAGAAACCTTATCTTGGAAAGGCTGGGATGTAGAGGCGTATATGGGTAAAAAAGCCCAAATCAAAATCACGGACAGACATACTAAAAGTTGGGGACATATCAATGTGGATGAAATCACTTTTGCAGACGAAGTTGCTTATGCTAAAAAAACGAAGTCTGTTTGGCTAGATGCTGGCACTGATAATTATGCGGGGGTTACTTGGTCGGATATTCCAGCGGAAGATGGCCGAAGAATCTTTATCGGTTGGATGAGTAATTGGGCGTATGCGCAGGTCGTCCCAACCACCAAATGGCGCTCTGCTATGACGATTCCTTGGGACTTGAGTATTCAACATATCGATGGTATTCCGATGTTAACTGGAATACCTGTAGAAGAAATAAGTCAACTGCACACAAACGAGTTAAGGACTGTTGTTGCAGATAGTCCCATGACGCTTCCCTCAAACGGACTGGCAGATATATCCATGAAAATGAAAGTTGGCAAAAGTGGGAAGTACGGTTTTAAATTAGCTAATGAGCTAGGCGAGTTTGTTCATTTTTATTTGGATGCAGCTACTGGGAAGTTATTTTTTGACAGAAGGAAAAGCGGCGATGTCTCTTTCTCAAATGATTTCCCAGCAATTCATAAAAAGCTTAGAACGAGTAAGTCAGAGGTGCTGAATATTCGAGTTTTAGTAGATGTATCTTCAGTGGAAATCTTTATTGATAATGGACAAGATATTTTTACTGAAATCTTTTTTCCAGAGAAAGTCTATTCAATATTTGAAGTGCTAATGGATGGAAATGAAGGGACTTTGCTGGAAGGAAAAATGACGGCAGTGAAGCGGATTTGGGGTTCTTAGAAAGGACGATAATCGCAACCTTTCTTTTATCGTTTAGACATACTCTTAATCATTTAATCTAAAAATGGCATCTATAAAATCTATCATTTGTTTTGGAGAAGTACTTTGGGATATGTTACCTTCGGGAAAAGTAGCAGGTGGTGCACCTATGAATGTAGCCTATCATGCTAAGCAATTTGGAATGGACGCTCAAATGATTAGTGCGGTGGGGAACGATGATTTAGGTAAAGAATTAGTAGGTTTTTTACAGCAAAAAGGAATTCCTACTGATTTTATTCATACCAATTACACCTTTGATACGAGTACTGTTCAAGTCACCCTAAATGAAAAAGGAAGTGCGAGTTATGAAATAGTGGAGCCAGTAGCTTGGGATTTTTTGTTTGTAGATGACAATAGAAATAAGGCAGTATCGCAAGCAGATTTCCTACTTTTTGGTAGCCTAGTTTGCAGAAATAAAACCAACCTTACGACGCTACTTCCTTTAATAGAAAAAGCACGAAAAGTAGTTTTCGATGTCAATCTTCGTCCACCTTTTTATTCTCAATCATTAATAGAAACACTTTTACAAAAAGTAGATATTGTAAAAATGAATGATGAAGAATTAGAAATTATCCTCAACTGGTATGGAATAAAAGGAGATTTGGCTAATCAACTAGCTTTTGTGATGGAAAAATTTATGCTTGATACCTTGATTATGACTCAGGGGAAACATGGGGCTTTTTGTATGCATGAAGGCGTATTATATTCCCAAAAGAGTTTCCCAGTTACGGTAAAAGATACTGTTGGTAGTGGAGATGCTTTTCTGGCCGCTTTTCTCTATAAAATGTCTAACGGTGCGAGTTGGCAATCCTGTCTAGAATTTGCTTGTGCTACCGGTGCTTTTGTGGCCACTCAATCAGGTGGAACACCTGCAATAAGTAAAAATAGAGTCTTGGATTTTATATCGAATAATTAGCGCAAGACAGTATTGAAGTTTTCAAAGCACTTTATGAGGTAAATATTGATTCATTCTACGCACTACCAAAATAACTTAGTTTACCATTGCTGACTCCGTTTTACTAGTCTTTATCAATAAGGTACATACCATTGCGATTAGCAATAATACCCCTGCAAAAGTAATCGCATTCCGAGGATCATTATTTAAAAAGTGTTTTAGAATATATCCAAAAGATAGGGTCTGAATAATCATGGGTATCACAATCATCATATTAATAATACCCATATAAACACCGTAGCGTTCTTTTGGAATATCACTAACGACCATCAAATAAGGAATACCCATCATACTTGCCCACCCGATTCCGAAGCCAGTAATAGCAAAGAATAATAAATATTTATTCGCAATATAAGGGAAAGCTAAAAATCCGATAGCCGCTAATATTAAACATAAGGCGTGTACATATTTAGGACTATATTTTTTAGCGAAACCAACTAATAAAAAGGCAACTAAGAAGGTGACTACATTATACCACCCATTGACTAATCCTGTCCAACTAACCGCCTCACTATAAACTTCCGCATTACTAGCTGGGGTAGCATTCCAAACAGACAGTGCTATACTTTTAGAGGAATTCTGCCAATAACAAAAAAGCGCATACCATTGGAATAAATAAACTAATGCCAATTGCCACATGACTTTTGGCATATCTTTTATCGCTGAAACTATTTCAATCAACGGTCCAAAAACCGACCCTTTTTCACTTCTTAATTTCGCTAGTTCTGCTGCTGTTGGAGGGATTTCTTCTGTTTTGCTAATACTCCACAAAATGGAGGCTATGGAACAAAAAGCTCCAAGGAAAAAGGAGGCATACACCCAATTGGGTAATGACCCCGTTTGTCCAACAATGATTAATGGAAAGATAAATAAGGATAAATTAGCCAATGTTTGACCCAACCCTGTAAAAAAACTTTGCATTTGAAAGCCTAAAGGTTGTTGCTCGTCTTCTAATTTATCCGCTATTAATGCTCGGTAGGGTTCCATAGCCGTATTATTACCTGCATCTAAAATCCATAGTAAACCAGCCGCCATCCAAAGGGAACTACTATAAGGAAAAGCTAGCAAGGTGATACTACATAGAATTGCCCCTATCAAAAAATAAGGTTTCCGTCTTCCAAAATTTTGGACTCCACGTTTTATCACTCAAGGCGCCAACAATCGGTTGTACTAATAATCCAGTTACGGGACCAGCCAGATGTAATATAGGTATTTGGTCGGGCGTGGCTCCTAAAAAATCATAAATTGGCGTTACCGCACTTTGCTGTAAACCAAAACTATACTGAATGCCGAAGAAACCGACATTCATGTGTAAGATTTGCCAAAAACTTAAGGTAGGTTTTTTCATTGTCGTTTTGCTTTACGCTAACATTTTCCATCGTCAACTAATATTTGATAAATATAAATGATAATTGTTGTAAAAATACTTTGGTATTCTCTCAAACAGCCACTATTACCCGCCAAACAGTTACGCAAACCGTTGATGTTAATAAGTTTATTTTAAAATAACTGAAAGGATAGGGAAATGTATTGGTTAGATTTGATTCTAATATTCGATTCGTAATGATTTTTTACTGAGATATAAACTTTCTTTTACTAAAACCTATGCGGAATCGCCTAATGAAGATGGTATTTGCATATAGTGAAATAGGTATAACAAAGAAACAAATTTTCATTCCCTTTATCACTACTTGGTATCAAAACCCTCCAGTTTTTTTATTTCAGTTCCAAAGCTTCCTAAACTGTAAGTCGCCGCTGCTGTTCCTCTAATATCAACCGATACTCGCGTCCCATTTCTCCATTGACGGCTATATTTTCTGGTGCTCGTCGAACCAGAAAAGGAAAGACCTCTGTAAGCGTTCAGTAAAGTACATGCTCTCGGGAAATTTTTACCTTCTAAATTTTGCTAAATCAAAATAGGATATTACCTTTAGGCGATAGCCCCGATAAGTTCTCACCAAATCTATCATTCCTTCCAACCCATTTAGGTATAATAATATCCCACTATTATGATGCAAATAGTAGTGGCCTCTATCCCCTTATGGAAAATTTAAAATAGTCACGCTAGAGTGTACCGACCAAATGAGGAGGAAGATCAAGTAACTACCTTTTAAATGCCTAGACACGCGGGGGAGACCGCATCTATTATAGATGCGGTTTTTTTTATGCAGTA
>CALLVC010000032.1 GCA_938010785.1 uncultured Saprospiraceae bacterium | reverse complement strand
TAAGCCACACAAGGAGCAGTATTATTTCTGGAAGGTTCGCAAAGTACTTGATTCGGCGTCAATTCTGGCAAATGTTCCAAGACTAGGTCTTTGTACATGCCATTCGTAACAATAAAAATATTAGAAGCAGGACACAATTTCAAAAATCGCTCAAAGGTTTGTCGGATGAGTGATTTTCCAGTGCCCATGATATCCAAAAATTGTTTAGGCCGTTCGACTCGACTAGCAGGCCAAAATCGGCTACCAATGCCACCTGCCATAATTGCCACGTAAGTATCTGAAGCGGAAGTATTTTGCATGTAATTAATTTTCAAAATTTCTTAGATTAGGGCTTTAGAAAAATATAACCCACGCATTTGAACTTGTTCTTTTTAGCTCATACTGCGTTGCAAAAATACTCATTATGCTACGGCATAACTCCGTTTTTTGCGCCTTGTCTGAACTAAAAATAACTGCGTCAATTTACGTAGTTTATTTATTGCAAAACCCCTTATTTACTATTCCTTAACGGGAAAGATATGTTTTTGGTTTGTTTAAATTGTATTTTCTGTAGTGCCAAGCTCTGCTTGGTAAATGAATAACTTTACACCAAGCAGAGCTTGGTGCTACAGAAAATTACTATCTCACCGAATTCCATAACTTCCTTTTCAGCGAGGTCGGTAGTAGAGTTGGCTTTTTCAACGGAAGCCGACGCTGTTGGGGCAGTTGGATTTTGACAAAAGGAAAATAAAAAGGGGAAATATATTTTTCATAACGTCGTGTTTTGGTGGTGATTTCTAAAAAGTGCTGAAAAATAAGTAAAAACCAATCATTTTTAGTTGTTTTACAACATTAATGAATTCTAACTTCTAACTATCTAATTTCTAACCATGAGGTTATTCTTGTTTCCTTTAATTATCACTATCATTTTAACCCTTACTTTTTCATGTCAACAACCAGAATCTATGTCCGTCGAATCAGGTGTTTCAAAAACCTTAGCAGACCATCGAAAAGCGACGATTAGTAATGTGGAATACGATTTAGAATTTTGGATTCCAGATACTTTAGAAAAACAAATTTTTGGCAAATTAGTAGTTGATTTTGATTTAGCCAATACAGATAAAGAAGTGGTATTAGATTTTGAAAATCCATTGGAACAGGCAGTGGCTATTCATAAAACTGGCGAGTCAAAAATGGATTTTCGCTTAGAAAATAACCATGTCATTATTCCGACCAAACATTTAACAAAAGGTCGAAATAGTTTTACCCTACAATTTTTTGCAGGAGAACAGGCGCTCAACCGAAACGAAGATTTTCTATACACTCTTTTTGTGCCTAATAAAGCAGCGACTGCATTTCCTTGTTTTGACCAGCCCAATATCAAAGCGAAATATAAATTAACCCTACAAACACCGAAAGATTGGACGGCATTGGCTAACTACCCTTTGATAAAAAAAGGAACAGGAGACAGATATAGTCATTATGAATACGAACAAACGCCACCCATCAGCACCTACCTCTTCGCTTTCACCGCAGGTAAATTTGAAGCGATTACAGAAACATTGGACGGCATAGAAATGACCCTTTATCATCGAGAAACAGATAAAGCAAAAGTCGCGAAAAATGCCCCTGAAGTATTTGATTTACACTTGAAATCTATACAATGGTTAGAAAAATACACAGGCATTAAACAACCCTTTAAAAAGTTTGATTTTGCCTTGATTCCTGCTTTTCAATTTGGCGGAATGGAACACCCTGGTGCTATTTTTTACAAAGACCGTTCCCTATTTTTAGAAGAAAATGCGACAATCAATCAAAAGATGAGTCGGAATTCCTTGATTGCGCATGAAACAGCGCATATGTGGTTTGGCAATTTGGTGACGATGGATTGGTTTAATGATGTGTGGTTAAAGGAAGTATTTGCCAATTTTATGGCAGCGAAAATGGTCAATCCAAATTTTCCAGAAATCAATCACGACCTACGATTTTTACAGCGCCATCATCCAAGTGCTTATGGAGAAGACCGTTCAGCAGGCAGTCATCCCATCCAACAAAATTTAGAAAACCTCAATCAAGCGAGTTTATTATACGGTCGCATCATATATCAAAAGGCACCTGTAGTGATGAAGCAATTAGAAGCGATAATGGGGGAGGAGACTTTTCAGGAAGGGCTACAAGAATATTTAAAAACTTTCTCTTTTGACAATGCCACTTGGGATGATTTGATAGCTATTTTGGACAAACGAACGGATTTAGATTTAAAGACTTGGAGTCAGGCTTGGGTGAAAGAATCGGGAATGCCTTGGCTAAAAGCGGATTTACAAACCAATGATGGAAAGATAACGAGTTATGAATTGGAATTTCAAAACACCACATCGGGTGGAAATATCTGGCAGGAAAACACCCAATTATTGATGTCCACTAATGGAACAACCGAAAAGATACCCCTAAAAATATTGACAGAAAAAACAGTCGTAGCTGAATTAGAGGGAAAATCTACCCCAGATTTTATCTTACCGCATGTCACTGAAAAAGCTTACGGGTTTTTTGAATTGGACGAAAAAAGTCAAAGCTATTTATTAGCCAATATTCAAAATGTAGAGGATGAAATGACCAAGTCCGCAGCGTGGTTTTCCTTATACGAAAGTATGTTAAGAGGTCAAATTGCCCCCAAACAGATTTTAGAAACGCTTTTAGTTGGTTTGCCCGCCGAAAAAGAAATTCAAGGTTTATCTAGTCGATTAGGATATTTACGGACTACTTTTTGGGGATTTTTAAGTGCAGATGACCAGTTGGCAAATGCAGAGAAAATAGAAAATCTAGTTTGGCAATTAATGCAGGAAGCGGACAATCCAGGCAGAAAAAAGACTTTATTTGATACCTACGTTTCCATTGCTCGTTCACCGAAAGGTATTAACCAATTACAAGCTTTATGGTCAGAAAAGTTAAGCATTAAAGATTTTACCTTATCAGAAAATGAATTTACCACTTTAGCCTATGAATTAGCAGTAAGAGAGGTGGAAGGTAGCGATGAGATTTTAGAAAAGCAATTAACAAAAATCACGAATCCAGATAGAAAAGCAGCCATGGCATTTATCACTCCTGCCTTGTCCAAAGATGAAGCGGTAAGAGATGGTTTTTTTGAAAGTTTAAAGCAAAAAGAAAATCGAGCGAAAGAACCTTGGGTTGGTCGGGCCTTACAATATCTGCATCATCCTTTACGAGCTGAGTCAGCCGAAAAATATATTATTCCTAGTTTGGAATTGGTACAAGAAATTCAAAAAACGGGAGGTATCTTTTTTCCGAAGCGTTGGTCACAGACGATATTGGCAGGGCATCAAAGTGTTCCTGCGGCGCAAGCGGTGCATCAATTTTTGACGGATTTACCAGCTGAGTATCCTGTGAAATTAAAAAATAAAATTTTGCAATCAGCAGATGTCTTGGAAAGAAAAGCGATGATTCTAAACGCAGATTTTAAGCCATTACAAGATTAAAAGAAGGGTTGAATAATCCTAAAAGTAGCAACGAAAACCCAATCCATCATATACACTAAGTCTAATTCCGTGTTATAAATAATCCGTGTTAAATCTATCTAACACGGATTATTTATAACACGTAATTAGATAGAAAACCAGTACGCTCCATCAAAGGTAAAAACCGTCCTTTGGTGATAGAAACAGCCATTTAATTTTCAACTATTTTTAGATTATTCTTTTTGCCAAAATTAAATAATAAACTTATTCTAAAAGTATTATTTAAAGGGTGTTCTAGGTTATTGGTAGCTACTAAATAAGACCCAGAGTTTAGAGAGAAAAGTACTGAGGAAGGTGAAATTTGTAATGAAAGGTGGGAAAGTTTATAAAAATATTGGGGAAGTAAACAGTTGGTAATATTGAGTTACCAACTGTTTGCTAGAGCAAGTTTGCGTTTGATATTTTTGAAATGAATTTGTTGTTTTAAAAACAAAACCGATTACATTAATCAAACTTCGGACGCATTTTTTGTCAATAAAAATTAAGTCTTAACTGTCCGCTTTTTTGCCTCCTAGTAAGCCCGCTAACATTGAACCAGCACCTCCACCAACAACGGCAGAAACCATGCTCATAGGGTCCATTGCACCAGCTTCAGCAGCAGCGCCACCGCCACCCATTACCATACCAGCCAATTGAGGTAAAATACTACCACCAACTGCACCAGATAATAAATTAGCGACTAAGCTCATGCCGTTTTTCTTAATCATATTACCAAGAAAACCGCCACCGCCGCCTAGAACAGCATTGATAATTAAAGGAAGAATTGACTCCATTTTTTTCGTTTTGTTTTGTTGTGAAAAATAATTGACTGGGCTAATGTAGGGAATAATTATTAATTATTTATATTTTTAATTAACAAATTATGTTTGGTAAAATAATAGCAAAGGAGAGACTTGTTTGGTTAAATGATTGAATTTTAATACTTGAAGCGTTTTTTATAGATAGGTTTTACACCAAATCTTGCTCATCATAACGCGCCTTTTTTTCCATTTTTTTCAGGTCTAAGTGTTCATCTATATCCACTTCATTTTCGGTAGGTAGTTGTTTTTTATCTAGAGAAATTCCTTTTTTAGCCAATTCCTTTTCTAGTTGTCTAGCTTCCCAATCTTCCCCAAAGAAGCCTGCACTAGAGAAAACAAAAACCGCCAAAGCGTGAATAGCAACGACCGTACCCCAACTAGCCGCAGGGAATAAATACCACCAATCTTTAGGCCCAGGACCTTCGGTTAAAAAATTAATAACAAATAGGAAAAAAATAATAATCACATAAAGCCCAAGGTGGAAATAGAAGCCTTTTTTTAATTTTATCTTTTTCTGAATTTTTAAATATTCTTCTTCATTGGACATAGGGAAAAGTTGAGTGATTAGCTTTTAGAACCTGTTTGAATACCTTCAAATTTAACAAAAAAAGTTCGTCCCCATTACATAGGAACGAACTTTTTTAGTGCGCAATAAAATTGAATTTGCGATTGAGTTTATTCTTTTACTAGTGTCACCTCCGTCATTCCATACATCAAACGATTGATGTCATCTGCATTTAATTCTAATTTTCCTTTAATCGTTACTGCTTCTGCTGTGTATTCAATAGGTTCTTTAGAAAAGACCTCCATTACGGTTTCTGGCCCTGCGCCACCACAGAAGAAGCACATATTATATGGGAAAGCAGAAAAGATAAATTCTTTATGACTTTTATAGCCTTCAACCGGGATGATATATCCTTTGATGGTCACTTCTTTTCCTTCCAAAGCTTTGATTTCTTTGCTAAAAACAGGCACATCAATTTTAAAACCCATTAGTTCATCATACTCTTTTTTGAAAGTAATCTTAGCTAGGGTTTTCCACATATTAGGCGATTTTGCCTTCTTTTTAACTGCGGTTTCAGCCACGGCATCTTGAGCTTGCATATTGGTAAAAGCAAAAATGGCTAAAAGGGAGAATAAAATAAGCTTTTTCATGTATCGACTTTTATTGATATTTTTTGAATAGAGTTATTTCTTCTTTTTTATGACTATTATAAACGGCTCTTTGACAATTTTTGCATTGTTCCCGTCGGACGACGAAGTCATCCGACGGGAACGACCGTCTTGTCGGATGGCTTCGCCGTCCGATGAGACTAATAAAGTATCTTTTGCAAAAATTGTCAAAGAACCTTATAAACGAACACAAGTTACATCTTTAGTTTACTTAAAATGCTTAAAATGCTGTTAAAGTTTAGTGGAAGCGTCTCCTTTCTGCTACCAATTGCCAATTTTTGTCCTTTCCTCCATTAAACCACAATCTAAATAAGCATTAGCTTTAGTAGTTCGTTACCTTTACAAAAGTAAGGAATAGTTCAATAATAAATTTACATTTTTATGCGCAGTTACCTGCCTCTGCCGGCAGCAGGTAACTGCGCATAAAAACGCAATTTATTAATGTACCATTCCTAGTAAATGAGGTTTTAAAATACGTTGATTAATTTGAATCAAAAGTGACAAGTAAAGCATAATTCTCTACCGTACATTTTTAAAACGCTGCCTTTGACTACCTCAAAAACCTTTTTCACGCACGTAGCGTAGCGAAGTGCGTGATTCAGAAAAAAGTGTACAGTAGAGAAAAGCATAAAAGGGTTTTCTTATTCAAAAACATATAGTTTTGAGAAAAGAGACTTGATTTTTTGCTTGTTACTAATGAAGTTACTATTCGTCAAAACTTTTAGATTTAGAACCTGCCCGACTAGTCGTCAGGCTGGCGGGTTTTACATTTTAAATAGGGGATTTCTCTATAATTATCATCATTATTTTATGAATAAGAACTTATTTTTCTTTAAGAGCGGTGTTATGGTGATGCCGTTATTTAGTCTACTTTTTTTGTTTGCATGTAGTGGTGATGTAGTTGTTGATGTGGACGACGTTGCTTACGAAGCAGAATTTGCGATTCCAGTTATCAAAGATGCTTCCGTATCTTTTATGGAGCTTTGGCAAAATAATGCACCAGGACAATCTTTAGTTATAGGGCCAGCGGGTGAATTGATTTTTAGATATGAAAGTGACCCTGTTCAAGTAACGACTTTAGATATTTTAGGGGAATTAGAATTTCCTGTTGTAGCAGGACTTACAGATACCCTTTCTCGATTACCTTTTGCCTTGCCGTCTAATATTGTTATTGAAGAAGCAGCCATATCTGGAGGTATTTTATTATTTCAATTTAAGCCTATTGGACCGAATTTGGTGGATATTACTTTTACTTTACCTCATATCAAATTAAATGGTGTTCCATTGGAAATAAAGACCAATGGATTTAGTGGTGCAACTTTACCGATAGATTTAGCGGGGTATACTTTTGAACCTGAAGGGAATGAATTAGAAATTAGATACCAAGCCATAGATGCAGCAGGGAATAATGTTATTTTAGAAAATGCAGGCGTGATTGCCCGCCCACAACTCACTTTTGTCAAAGGCACTTGGGGACGAGAAGAATTTCCATTACCGCCAGCTACTGTTGAAATAGATTTATACGATGAGCGATTTTTGAATGGACATATTCGATTTGCTCAGCCTACGATTACTGCCAAAATAGAAAGTTCCTTTGGCTTACCAATCCGTTCTCAAGTTGATATTTTAAATGCGTTTACAAAATCAGGTGAAAAGATGCGCATCGACGCTTCCGCTATAGATGGAGTAGATATCAACTATCCTTTATTATCAGAGCGAGGCACCTTAAAAGAAACCATTTTACAGCTTGATTACATCAATTCTAACATCGTAGAAGTATTTGATACCGAACCGACCGAAGTAGAATATGAATTGACCGCTATTGCCAATCCAGAAGATGACCAAGACTTAGTGGTTTTTATAGAAGATACGAGTACTTTCAAAGCGCAAGTAATTGTAGAAGTACCCGTAGTCGGAAGCACCGAAAGTTTTACGGCTCAAGAAACGTTTGAAGTTCCTTTTGAAGACATCGACGAAATTTCAGCAGGTGAATTTAAACTCATTGTAGAAAATGAATTACCTATTGGTGCACAACTACAGTTTTATTTTATCAAAGGGAACAAGCAGATTATTGATTCTTTATTTCAAGATATCCCGCAGATAGTCGAAGCGGCCGCTGTGGACGAAAGCGGGAATGTAATAGCAGTAGCCGAAACGACGACTTTTATTCCAATTGAAGCAGACAAAATGCAAAACATTATCGAAGCAGACCGTGTCCAAGTAAAAGCTGTTTTTCAAACGGCGGAAAACGGGGAGCTAGATGTGGTGGTTAAAGCAGACCAGACGATTAATTTTAGGATGGGGTTGAAGTTTAAGATATGAGGATTAATTCTTAAAATGTTTTTAATCAAAAAGAGGCTGTTTCTAAAAGATTCCCTACCGAGTTTTCCTTTTTCTCCCCAAACTGTAAAAAATTCTTTTCGTGCTATTTTCATTTTAATTTAAAGTTTCATCAACGAGGTTCTTTGAATAAATTATAAAAATTTTCTTCATTAAGACTACTCACCGCCCCACTATCTCCCCACGCTCCAAATCATACCGATACTTAACAATTTCCCCATTCAAAATAAAACGAACTGCCTGTTCAATCACATCCAAAGGCGCAACAAACCACTCTCTTGGGCGATACAATTGCTCATTGTTGTCGTATAAATTCACCTCCAAACAAGCGTTGCCAAAAAAGCGATGCAGCAAACTTTCCAGTTTATTAGGCGGCGTATTATACACCTTGTAGGTACTTAGCAAATGAACGGGTGCCATCAGGTAGGTCGGTTCTTTTTCGGCATTTTTCAGGCGGTCGGCAACGGTAGTACTTGCGTAGCCAATTTTATAAAGATTGTTGATACTCGCAATAATAGGGTCTTTACTTTTGGAACGAACAATGTAAATATAGCCCATCAGTTTATCCTCCTCCGTGATTGCTGCGGCACTTTCGGCTAGTTTGGTGGCACTTTCAGCATCTGGAAAAGTAACGCCCCAACCATCTTCAAATAAGCCTTTTCCTAATGAGCGCAATAACATATTTGATTCCGTCCCATTTTCAAAAATAGTTAAGGTTCGACCATCTACTTTAGAATTTTTATCTTTTTTTAGGTCATTGATGCGAGCTAAATAGCACATCACGCCTTTCATCACAAAGAATGCCCCTTCTTGGAATTGTCGCTCATGAAATTTGACCAATTTCCGCTTACCCGTTTTTAAATCTGCTTGGCAAGTTTTAAATAAGGCTTCATATTTATCGAAGTCTTTGCAG
>CALLVC010000031.1 GCA_938010785.1 uncultured Saprospiraceae bacterium | reverse complement strand
TAACTGTTTCTGACGAAAATATTGGCAAGTAATTTATTAGTTAATCTTTGATTAATTGATAATAACTTTTCCTTCTCCAAAAGACTTTACACTTTTGGATAGTAAAGCAAGTACTTCCATCTAGGAATACTTGCTTTTCTTGTTTTAAAACAAAATTTGCAAACTGCAAACTAAGATAATTGCTTACACCATATATTCCTCATCGTGTCTCTAAAATTTTCAAAAAAGGAAAAATTAAAAAGTAGAAAAGCTATCCAACAGCTTTTTGAGACTCGACAGTCCGTTCATGTTTTTCCTTTACGATTAATCTGGCAAAAATTTGAACTGCCTTTAAGTACCAGTCCCATTCAATTTGCAGTAACTGTGCCCAAAAGAGCATTTCCTAAGGCTGTTCAACGCAACAGAATTAAGCGGATTATTCGAGAAGTTTATCGACTTAATAAAGCCAATTTTTATCAAGTCTTAGCTAATGAAGAGGCACAATTTGGTATGATGTTTCTTTATTCTGGTAAACGGGAACCCACTTTGGGAGAAATTGAAAAAGCTTTAAAAAAATTGATGAAAATTCTGCCAAAGAAAATAAAAAAGGATGCTTCTATGGAACGATGAAAAAATAAATTTATACTAGAAACCGCATAAAAAAGTGATTTTGAAAAGATGGCTAGATGGCTTTATTGTCCATACGGACTATCAAACCATCTAACAATTTTAAACGGTTCACAGTATACATTCTGCCAGAATCCAAGGAAAGAGATAAAAAGAAAGCCTACCATTTGATAGATAGGCTTTTCGAATGAAAACACGTTATATACAAGTTCTTTATTTAAGCGTTCGAAAACGTAATATTCTTCTATTATAAATATAGATGCTGCTATTTTCGATATTCCACACTTTTTCTTATTTATTTTTCATTTTTTTTATTAGTACTTTTGACAAATTATTTTGTCTTTTAATTTCATTCTCAATCACCAACAAATAAGTGTTATCAATATTCCGTACTAACCAAGTTGCATATAGTTTATTATTATTGTTGTATGCTGCTGTCTTAAGAATTTCTTACTTTTTAAATGCCTATCCTGTCGATATGACAAATGATGGAATTTTGTCTGTGCTCGTAAAGAATGGATTAGGAAATAATTATGTTGTTACCGGAATTGTTACACTGCTAATTGTCTTTGGCCAGTCTATATTGATTAATCAACTAGCCAATAAATACCGCTTATTTAGGGAAGTAACGCTATTGCCAGGCTTATTCTACATCTTATTGGTGAGTGCCATACAAGACTTTTTACCACTTTCTTCGATACTACTAGGAAACACTTTTCTTATCCTTGCGCTCACTAGTTTACTCGGTATTTTTAAAAGTGCTAAATGTGCGGATACTATTTTTAATGTAGGATTCTGGTTAGGTGCAGCTGCACTTTTTTATAATGCGTTTATGCTCTTTCTTATTTTAGCACTTCTAGGCTTAATGGTGCTTCGGACGTTTAAGGTAAAGGAGGCTATTATGATGGTTACTGGATTTCTTTTACCTTTTATTTTTGCTAGCTTTTACTTCTTTTGGTATGACCAATTATCTTCCTATTGGGATACTTATTTCTTTAAGCAGTTCAGCCTTATTGATTTTAAGTTAACTGATAATGGAAATACTTACTATAAACTAATCATCTTAGCCCTATTTTTTATCTTGGGTCTATTTAATGGATATTCTTTTGAAAAATCTTACAGGATCCGAAATTTCATTAATATCTTTTACAGCACTTTATTTATTAGTGGTTTTACCTTTTTATTCCAGGATAATATTCAACTTAGTCATTTTTTAATCATTGCCACGCCACTTTCTATTTTATTGACTGCTCGTTTTTTGGCAATGTCCAAAACGACTGCTGAACTTGTGCATCTCTTTATTTTTATCGCTATCATGCTTTTTCAATTCGATGTTTTTCCTATTGCTTCCTAATCCATCAACTCATCGCCCCCCCCAAAAGCAACATAGATAATGGAATAGCATTGTGTATTCCATGGAACAACATACTGTATCTAGTTCCCCACCCTACTCGAATGTATCCTAGCATAATACCTAAAACTAATTGAGGTAAGACTAAAATTGGCGCTAAATAAATAGCAACTGTTGATGAAAAATTGGCAAAGTGAACCGCAGCAAATAATATAGTAAAAGTCCAAAATATTATTTTAAAATTTCTTGTCCACCAATTTACTTTAGGAGCTTCAAATCCGCCTTCTCCAAAAAACTTCGTAGGAACGTTCCATAAACGTCCTATTGGAAAACGAAAGATAAATTCCTCTAATATCGGTGCGGCTATTACTGCCGCTCCAAATAAAAACAAAGGTTGATCTAGCATTTTCATCATCTCATGGTCCGTGTCTTCCACCCCTGTAACACTCATAATTCCCATTAATGGAATCATTAATAAAAAATCTATCGCTAATAAATAAGGAAAAACCCGCTGTGGTTGCTGCCAAAATGTTTCTGGCAACGGGTCAAGACTTGGATTTTTGGCAAAAGACAGCAGACTGTCCCAGACTGTAGATAAAGATATTTGCATCTTGTTTTTTTAATTAGGTTCAGGTAGTTTTATTACTCGAACCGTTTCTATTTTAGTATCACTCACCAATTCTAAGATAAATTGATAGCCCCCCAATTCTATATTAATTCCCTGCTGTGGAATCGTCTCTGTTACCGTCACTAAATATCCTGAAAGGGTATGATATTCTCCTTCAGGGAAATTTAACCCTTCATATTTTTCATTTAGATAATCAATTTCTAAACGTCCTGAAAACAAATATTCCGTCCCAGAAATTTGATGTTCTATATAGTCTTCTTGGTCATGCTCATCTGCTATTTCTCCAAATATTTCTTCTACTATATCTTCCAAAGTAATAATCCCTGCTGTTCCTCCAAACTCATCCACCACACATGCGATACTTACTCGATTTTTAATAAATCGATTCATGACCTCTTGTACCCGCATGACTTCTGGCACAAACGGCATATCCAAAACAATGGGTGCTAATTTTTTAGGTTTACTCAACATCTGTTGATGGTGAACATATCCAAGGATATTATCCATATCTCCATCTGTCACTAGAATTCTTGATAATCGGGAAGATTGAAATAAGGCTAACAATTCTTCTATGCTGGCATTCACATCAATCGCCTCTATCTCTATTCGAGGCACCATACACTCCTTTACTTTTACCTGTCGGAACTCTAGTGCATTTTGAAATAATTCTTTGTCGATTTCTTCATCTGTATCGGAAGAAAAAGAGGCCTCGATAAAATGCGCTAAATCTACTCTAGTGAATACATTATCTACTTTTTCTATCGGCGTTTTTAAAATGTATTTTAGTAAAAAATTTGATAGTTGAGTCATCATCCACGAAGGAACACCTAATAAAAATTGAAAAAACCTTAGTGGATAGGCCAAAAAATATAAAATATTATCCGCAAATAATCGAAAGATGGTTTTAGGTAAAAATTCTCCAAATACTAAAACTACTAAAGTTGTAATTATCGTATTCAGTAAAAGTAAGATAGGCTCGCTTTGTACTAATGGACTTAGAATAGGATTTAATAGTTTGGTCATTAAGAAGGTAAATACAACCAAAGCTATATTATTACCAACCAACATCGTTCCCAAAAAATGAGCGGGCTCGTCAAAAAAATCGGCTAATATTGCTCCTCTCCTAGAGCCTCTTTTGCGCTTTAATTCTACTCTTAATTTACTGGAAGAAATAAAGGCAATTTCTGACCCTGAAAATAACGCCGATAAGGCTAAGAAAAATATGATTAATAAAATTAAAGAAATTGTCATGCTAAACTTTAGCGAGTTAATAACTTATTTTATAGAGAATATTCGAAAGCTTTTCGCATTAAATGACTTCCCTAGTTTTGGAAACCTTTTAGGTCTAAACACTTTCTAATATGGCCTCATTTGTAAAAAGTTAGCTTATGAATTGATAATAAATTTAATCATTACATGTTAAGTTACTTGCAATATACTTGATTCTAATAAATGAAGGGAGTTTACCAACAAAGTTAGCTCAATTGAAAGGATTTTCTTATAAAAATGAATACCTCTAAAAATCTTGATTTCATTGGGCATCGAGCCCAATAAAATCAAAAAAGTGCTTTTCAAAACACTTATTGTCATTACTTTCATTGCCTTAGCCAAGACACTTATTGTTCATCTTTAACGCTTATGCAACCTATCTTCCTTAAATTTGTTAAGGTTTAAACATTAGTTTAATTCAAACCTTTGACCAACTAATTACAAACCTTTAAGGAAGCTGAAAAATCTTTTTTCATTATTTCAAATTAAAGGTCAGAAATTATTTTAAAACATACTTTATGGAAACCAATTCTTTATGGTTCCTCGAAAATATTGATGTAACCAATATCTTTTGCCCTCAAAAGTTAGGTAGTGGTGCAATGGAGAACCATATTCAAAAAACTTTTAAGAAAGGTGAATTTATTTATATCCCTGAGGAACAAGCTGACCATATATATTTGCTTTCTGATGGAAGAGTTAAGATTGGTGCTTATGGTGATGGAGGAAAAGAAATAACTAAAGCTATTCTAAATGCAGGTGAAGTTTTTGGAGAACTTTCTCTTATTGGTGCACAAAGGCGAAGAGATTTTGCTTACGCTATGGAATCGACTACAGTCTGTGTTATTACTGTGGACGAAATGAAAAGCTTAATGAGAGAATATAGTGGGCTTCAACTTTTCATGATGAAGGTTATGGGTAATCGAGTATTAGAAATGGAACAACGTCTAGAATCTTTGGTTTTTAGAGATTCCCGAACAAGAATTATAGAATATTTGCTCAACCTTTCAAAGAAAAAAGGACAACGAGTTGGATACGAAATAGTCGTCCGTCGATTCCTAACTCATCAAGAAATTGCTAATCTGACCGCAACATCTAGACAAACAGTCACTACCGTATTAAATGAACTCCGTGGAAAAAATATTATCACTTTTAATCGGAAACGATTATTAGTTCGAGATGTGGATGCATTAGGAAAAGAGACCGCCAAACAAGCCTAAAGGATAAGGAAAATAATAAACCACCAGTCTGACGAATTCTTTTGCCTAAAGGCATCCCTTTCGCTTTGTTGTTCTCAAACATAGTTTAATTATCTTGCTAAAAGAAAAAACTGCCTCTGTCCACAGGCAGGTAACCTCGTCATTTCTGATACTTTATTAATTTCCTCATCCCTAACATTATTGAATAATAATTAGTATTTTTATACTAATTTATCGTTATTTGCAAACCTTACCTTCTTAGTTCTTCAATATTTTAAACTAAGAAGTTAAATTAATTCATAATTATTTATCAAACCTAATATAATGAAAGAAGCAGTAATAGTCTCCACTGCCAGAACTGGTATTGGAAGAGCCTATAAAGGCGCATTTAATAATACTAATGGGCCAACTATGGCCGGTTGGGTAATCGAAGAAGCGGTCAAAAGAGCAAAAATTGACCCAGCAGAGGTGGATGATTGTATTATGGGATGTGCTATGCAGCAAGGTACTACTGGTCAAAACATAGGTCGTTTAGCTGCCTTAGCAGGTGGACTTCCTGTAACTGTTGCAGGCATGACCATTGACCGACAATGTTCTTCTGGAATGATGGCCATTGCTACTGCTGCCAAACAAATCATGTACGATGGTATGTCTGTTGCAGTCGGCGGAGGTATCGAATCTATTAGCTTAGTGCAAAATGACAAGATGAATACGAGTCGAGCGATAGATAAAAATTTGGTAGCTAAGCATAAACATGTTTATATGCCAATGTTAAAAACTGCTGAAGTGGTGGCAGAACGATATGGCATCACTAGAGAACAACAAGATGCTTATGGTTTATTGAGTCAACAAAGAACGGCTGCCGCACAAGCTGCAGGAAAATTTGATGATGAAATTATTACTACTACTACTACTAAAGGAATTTTCAATAAAGCAACTAAAGAAATCACTTTCGAAGAAGCCGTTTTAGCAAAAGATGAAGGCAATCGTCCATCAACTACTGCTGAAGCTTTGGCTGGATTGAGAACAGTTGTCGAAGGTGGTGTTATTACCGCTGGAAACGCAAGTCAATTATCAGATGGGTGTTCTGTCTCTATTTTGATGGATAGCAAATTAGCTGAACAAAGAGGTTTAGAGCCTTTAGGTGCCTACCGAGGTATGGCGGTTGCAGGTTGCGAACCTGATGAAATGGGTATTGGGCCAGTTTTTGCTATTCCGAAGTTATTGAAAGCACATGGATTAAAAATGTCAGATATTGGGCTTTGGGAATTGAATGAAGCTTTTGCGGTACAAGTAATTTATTGCCAAGAGCGTTTAGGTATTCCTAGTGAATTATTAAACGTTAACGGAGGTGCAATTTCTATCGGTCACCCTTATGGAATGACTGGTGCAAGAATGGTCGGACACGCTTTGATTGAAGGCAAAAGAAGAGGTGCGAAGTACGTTGTTTGTACAATGTGTGTTGGTGGTGGTATGGGAGCTGCTGGACTTTTTGAGGTTTATTAATTTTAGCCTACTCCTACACTAAAATTTCTAGTTTATAATAGGCTTGTACGAAGTTTTCTTTTTGACGCTGAGAGACGCCCGCCTACCGGTAGGCGGGCGTCCCTCAGCGTCAAAAAATAAACATTATCTAGACTTCGTACAGCCCTTAAGTAATGCGGATTGATTAATCGGGTAAAATTTTTAGCTTGAATTTTTTCGATAGTTTTCGCCAAAAAATCAATGCATAGCACCCGCTACGGATTTATTTTTTGGTAAAAAATAGCGGAAAAAGGCTGCTAAAAAT
>CALLVC010000030.1 GCA_938010785.1 uncultured Saprospiraceae bacterium | reverse complement strand
ATGAAAACTGTTTATTTTATTCGACATGCTAAATCTAGTTGGTCTGATATGTCTTTAAAGGATTTTGACCGACCACTGAATAAAAGAGGGAAAAGAGATGCGCCCTTTATGGCCCAGAAGCTACAAGAAATGGGCGTGCGCCCAGATGCAATCCTCAGCAGCACGGCTAATAGAGCTTTTACCACAGCTACTCATTTTGCCAAAGCATTAGGTATAGGCAGAAATGAAATAGTGGAAGCTCCTTCTATTTATGAAGCTTACTATAGCACCGTTTTAAAAATTGTGCAAAACCAACCGAAGCATTGGGATACTATTTTAGTATTTGGACATAATCCAGCTTTTACAAGCATTGCCAATTCTTTTGAAGGAGATTATATTGACAATGTGCCAACTTGTGGGATTGTAAAAGTGTCTGCGAATGTCGATGATTGGAGGAATTTTGATGAAAAAACTGGCGAAGTTGGCGCTTTTTACTATCCGAAACAATACTTTAAATAGTTTGTGAGCTTAAAGAGTGGTCTATATCCGTGTTCTTTCACTTATCTGTGGTAGGAAAAGATACCACAGATAAGTGAAGGAACACGGATATTTGATTATTTTATAACCAATTTTCACTCCAATTACCTAAAACCCTAAAGATTGATATTAATTTGGGATTGCTAATATTCAAAAATCCCTATAATTTTTCGATTTTTTGTTGTTTCTTACCAACCAACTTTAACCAATATTTATAGTATGAAAAATCTAGATAGAAGGAAATTTATTAAACGTACTGCTTATTCTGGTGCAGGTTTAGCAATTGGAACAAGCTTGACGAATTGCGCTACGCCCCAAGCTATACCCGCTTCTGAAGGTACCTATATGGGTGGTTTTGCAGCTCCCAAATTAGAAACAGTAAGAGCTGCCTTTATTGGCGTAGGGTATCGAGGGCCAAATCATTTACGATTTCTAGCTGGATTCGACGGGTTTGAAGTGGTAGCCATCTCTGATTTATACGAAGACAATGTAAAAAAGGAAGTGGAGTTTTGTGAAAAGATTGGTGATGGAAAAAGACATCAGAATATTGCGCAATATTTTGGTGGAGAAGAAAAGTGGAAATTGATGTTGGAGGAGGTAAAACCTGATGTTGTTTTTGTTTGTACCAATTGGAAAAACCATGCACCAATGGTCATTGAGGCAATGAGAAAAGGAGCTCATGCTTTTGTAGAAGTACCAATGGCTTTGACGATTGAAGAAATGTGGGAGATTGTCAATACTTCGGAGGAAACGAAGAAGCATTGTATGATGATGGAAAATGTGAATTATGGTCGAGATGAATTGATGTATTTGAATATGTGCCAGCAAGGAGTTATTGGTGAATTAATGCATGCGGAAGCTGCTTACATCCATGAACTACGGTTTCAAATGGAGAACGAAGAACGAGGAACTGGTTTTTGGAGAACCCCGCACTATGCTCATCGGAATGGGAATTTATATCCAACGCATGGACTAGGCCCCGTTGCTCAATATATGAATTTGGCAAGGCAAGATGATAATTTTGGAAGCATTGTTTCCTTTTCCACCCCTGCCAGAGGACGAAAATTATACGCTGAAAAGAATTATGCCGCTGACCATAAATGGAATCAATTAGATTATAAAGGTGGAGATTTAAATACCTCTATTATTAAAACAACGATGGGCCGAACCATTATGATTCAATGGGATGAAACCAGCCCAAGACCTTATTCTCGTCACAATTTAGTGCAAGGAACAAAAGGGACTTTAGCTGGATTTCCAACTAGAGTCGCTCTAGAAGGAGGCTTTGAAGGCATCAATGACAGTCATCACCGTTGGATTCAAGGAGAACAATTAGAAGCGCTTTACGAAAAATATGACCATCCTTTATATAAGCGAATGGTAGCCCGTTCTAAAGGAAGTGGACACGGTGGAATGGACGGAATCATGGCATTTAGAATTTTAGAATGTTTGCAAAAAGGCTTGCCTTTAGACCAAAATGTTTACGAAGGTTGTTTTTGGTCTGCGGTTTCTCCATTAAGTGAAGCCTCAGTAGCACAAGGTGGTATGCCTCAAAATTTCCCTGATTTCACTAGAGGAAAGTGGAAAACAACTGCTCCTTTGGCGATTATTTCGTAAATAGTATGAATAGAAAAACCTTTCTAATTAATGCTGCCATTTTGTTTGGAGGTCAACTAATTGGTTGTAAATCCACCGCAAAAAAATCGAAGAATGAACCGTTAATTTCCTTTGATTTACATACTCATCCGGGTGTTTTTATCAAGAAAGGAATGGCGGATTATCCAGGGGATATAGCTTTTGCTAAAAGAATAGCGGATATGCAAGCTCATAAACTAAGTGGTGCATTTTTTTCCTTAGTAGCTGACATGCCACTACTGAAAGTCACAGAAACGGGAATTGTTCCACAAGGTGCATTTAAAGTAGGGGAGGGTTGGAAAGAGTTTGAAAAACAATTAGCTGTTTTAAAAAATTTATTGGCAAAAAATAGTATTGAAATAGCCTTTTCTGGAAATGATTTGAAGGCGAATAATAACATTCAAGCCTATTTATCCTGTGAAGGAGGAGATTTTTTGGATGGACAAATTGAAAATGTAGAAAGATGTTACAATGAAGGTGTTCGGTCGATTCAATTGGTTCACTATGCGCCAAATTTATTAGGTGATTTACAAACTTGGAAAGCAGAACATAACGGATTGTCTGCTTTTGGAAAAGAAGTTGTCAAAGAAATGAACCGATTAGGAATGCTTATTGATGTGGCACACGCTTCTGTTAGGACGGTTAAGCAAGTAGCAGACTTAACCAAAGCTCCAATTATTTTGTCTCATAGTATTTTGAAAGGGGATAACAATGGCCCTATTTCCGCTCGGGCAATTAGTGAAGACCATGCTAAATTAGTGGCTAATACGGGTGGAATTGTTGGAATGTGGCCGTCGGGTTTCTCAGACTCCTTTGAAGCTTTTGTCGAACATACCTTTAGGATGATTGATGCACTTGGAATTGACCACGTTGGAATCGGAACAGATATGGATGGTAATTATAAACCAGTGATTAGTAACTATACTGAATTTGCAAATTGGCAAAACGCACTTTTGGATAAAGGTTTGTCAAAAGAGGAATTAGGGAAGATTGCTGGTGGGAATGCGAAACGGGTTTTGGAAAATGTGGTGAAATAAGTATAATTTTTTCACGAATAATCGATATTTCATAGTCTCCAGACTTGAAATGGCTATCTGCTTGTCTCCTGACAAGCGTATCTACGGTCGTCAGGAGACGACCAGATAGTAGATTCAAGTCTGGAGACTTGATCCATCGAGTGTTGATCTAAATTGGCGTTTTTACTAAAAATAATTATAGAGAAAGGGATTTTTGACCCAATAAATTTAGATTAGAGAGTAAGAAATAAATAAGGTACCCAAAATGGTGGTTTTAGTTTGTTCTTATTCAAGGCGCAAAAAACGGGTATTTTTTGACACGGGAGGACACGGTTTGAAGTTATGAATTTTTTATGTTTTCTTTTTTGTCGTGTACAAAGTCATATAAAAAATTAGATTAAATGCCTGATTATATTTGTTGCATCTAAGAAATTGGTAAATACGATTTTAGCTCCTAGTTTCCTTAATTTTTGATTATTTGTAATGTCTATACCAATAAATTTTATCCCTAAATTTTTGCAGGTTTTATAATCCCACTCTCCATCTCCAAAATAGATAATTTCTGCAAAATCTTGTTGATATTTTTCCTTTGCTTGTTCTATGGCATGTAAGGTAATTCCTTCCCTCGTTTTGTGATAATCACTATTGGAAAAGGGGACTTTTTTAATATCAATTTCGATGACCTCTAATTTGGTTAAGGCTGATTTTTCCCAAGCACCTGTTGCTACGCCAATTTGATAGTTTTCAGCAGCCATCAGTTGCTCTATAAATTTATTGGCACCTTGAACCGCTTTAAATTGGTTGTTATCTTTAATTTTTTCAGCTTTCAAATTGCCAACATGATTATCATGCATACTTTTGTATTCTTCTTTGGTAGGATTTCTATGCAAGCGTTGATTAACAATTTCTTCTGTTATTCCCCAATCGGTTACATTTTGTAAGTCTGCCCATATTTGGTCTTGAATATCTACTTGGAAAGTTTTTTCAAATGCATTGATAAAGCATTTATCATCTACTGCTTTGGTGTCGGTTAGCGTTCCATCTATATCGAAAATTATTAATTTCATTTTTTGGAAATTTTGAGCAAGTTCTTAAAAAAATCGATAAAAGTTTAATTTTTCTAATCTAACCTTTTCTTTAAAGAAATAGCAGATAATTCAAAATAACTTCCAATTACCTCAAATAACCTCCCAACTCCTTATCTTTGCGAAAAAAATAAGTGACAGAAGAAAGACTACATAAATTTAAAAAAGCAGCGACTAGACGCCAGAATAACCTAACCGTTATTCTAGAAAATGTACACGATGAGCATAATTTAGGTGCGGTTCTCAGAAGTTGTGACTCTGTGGGTATCAAAGAAATCTTTGTGCTTTACACAGACCCTCAGTTAAAAAATAGAGACCATATCAAATTAAATAAAAGAACTTCTTCAGGTGCAAGAAGATGGGTAGATGTCCATTTATATGCGAACCCTGATGCTTGTTTTGCGCACGTTAGAAGAAATTATGATAAGATATATTCCACTCACTTAGAAGAAGACCCTACCTCTTTATACGAATTAAATTTAACGGAATCAGTTGCTTTAATGTTTGGCAATGAAAAAGATGGATTAAGTGAATTGAGCCTGAGCCATTCAGATGGTAATTTTATTATTCCTCAAATGGGCATGGTTCAGAGTTTAAATATTTCTGTAGCCTGTGCCGTAAGTATATACGAAGCCTTACGTCAACGGGATGTAGCAGGAATGTACACTGATAATTTACCTTTGACAGAGGTCGAACAAGAAGCTCTGTATGAAGATTTTAAAAATAGACAATTGATTCGAGATAAAAGACATATTTCTGAGAAGATTCAATAATTTTGATTGTTAGTAGCTTTCAGGCTACCGCCAATTCCATACGCTTCTTTAAAAATTATTTGGCCATTAACAATTTTTACACCGTTGGCTGGGTCTTCTTTTAATAATAAAGCTCCGTCCATATCCACATAATCTAATAAGGGTAATAAATGAGCGATGGCAGAAATCCCAATACTAGATTCTGTCATACAGCCTACCATTACTTTCATATTTAAGGCTTTCGTTTGTTTTATCATCTTCAAGGCAGGAGTTAGACCACCACACTTCATCAATTTTATATTTACACCGTGGAAATGCAGATGACATTTCGCAATATCTGTAATTACCTGACAACTTTCGTCTGCGATAATAGGTAATACACTTTTATGGTATAATTTTTTCATCCCGTTCCAATCCTCTTTGGCTAAAGGTTGCTCTATAAATTCAACCCCTAATTCTTTCATAGCGATTGCATTGGTTAACGTTTCTTCAACGGTCCAAGCACAATTAGCATCTACCCTAAAAATTGCCGTTGATGATTTTCTCAGCGCCTTTATAATGGAAATATCTTCTTTTGTTCCTAATTTGATTTTATAAATAGGATTTGGGAATGCTTCCATTTGTTCCAACATATTTTTGATAGAACCGATAGAAATTGTAAAATTTGTTAGGGGTAAATTATCTATTTGTAAATTCCAGGCTTTATATAAAGGTAGTTGCTGTTTTTTTGCCCAGAGGTCATGTGCTGCCACATCCAAGGCGCAAAGTAAGAATGGATGGTCTTTGAAAATAGGGTATAGTTCATTCCAAAATTGACTTGGCGTACTCAGCTTCAGTTTTTCTATAAATGATTGGTGTTTTTCTAAAAAAGAGATAAATTCGGCTAAATTTTTTCCATAATAAGTGATTACCGTTGCCTCCCCAAATCCAGATAAATCACCCTCTTGTAATTCAACAATAACTGCTTCGCGAAAATGAAAAGTCCCATACGCAATGGTAAAAGGCTTATTTAAAGGAAGTTTTAATGGATGTATTTTTAGTTGCATTTACTAGATTATGCCTCTAAAATAGGTGTTTATTTGAAATAATACCTTACCCCCACTTCTATTTGTTGCCAGCGTTTATTAGAATCTGTATTAGTCAGGTAATTTGTGCTATGATGATAAGCTGAATAGGCAGATAATCCTGGGGTAATTTGGTAGGATATGCCGCCTATTGCTGCAAAATTAATGGTAGCTATTGCACCTAGACTCAAATCTTGTATTCGGTTATCAGCATTGGACAAAGTGGTTGAATCTGTAGTAAAGTTACTTTCTTCAGAACTTTGATAATAAACGCCATGAAACAAGGCAATTTGTCCACCAAAATCTATCGTCCATTTGGGTCTAATCTGGTATTGAAAAAGGATTGGTAATTCGAAATATTGAAACTTTTTATAAGCCAATGAATTAGAAAATGCGGGGTCAATTGTATTGGGGTCATTATTAGTACCTGCAACTGGATTACTCGATAAGACTACAGGAAAATCATTATTATTTGTGGTATTATTTTTAATTCTTCGAGCATATCCTAATCCAGCATGAAGTGTCCATTTGGGGTTTATGATTAAATTGCTATGCAACCCTGCTCTAAAACTTCCTACAGCATTCGTCAATCCACCAGCATATAATCCAAATCGCCATTTAGTAGATTTTTTGACAACAGGTTGTACAATTGGTATAAATTCAGTTGGCAATTGACTAGGAAAGTTAGAAAAAGCAGGCAAAGGTAATCGTGCGAAATTAGGATTTATCTCTTTTTGATGCTTAATTTTTGACGAAGTCGAAAGCTTAGTTGATTGCGGAATAATATCAAAATTTTTTGTGTCCGCTGGTGTTTTTTCTACAGGAATTGCCACAATGGAACGCTCATATTTTTCTGTTGTAGCATTAGTTTTGATAGTCGAAGGAGTATCGACAGTTTTAGTTGAATTTAGCTTATTATTTTGTGTTGGACTATTTTTTCTTGAGACGTTTTGCTTTTTATTCTCGAATTTGTTTGGTGCAGGTAGATTATTTTTCTCTTCAATTTGTGTTGGACTTCTGTCTACTAAAGTTTCCACTTGAGCAATTTTTTCTGTTTTACTAGTAATAATTTTGGGTGCATCCTTTTGGTTATTCCCAAAGTTATAATGATACATCCATACAGCCGTTATAAGAGCGACTAGTCCTAAAAACCAAACCCATAAAAATCTTCTTTTGCGCTTTTGGACGGGCATTTCCTTATCCAAAAGTTCAGACATATTCTGCCAGCTTTGGTCAATAAATTGTGTGTCTATATCTTGCTTTTCTTTATCCATTTTCTGCGATAATTCCATCCTCAAAAAGGAAATTCTTTAATTTTTTTCTAGCTTC
>CALLVC010000029.1 GCA_938010785.1 uncultured Saprospiraceae bacterium | reverse complement strand
CCGGCAGGCAGGCTCGCCATAGCGGTGCTATGTCTGTAAGCCTCCCATCCGCTTTGCGGTTCACCCGTACGGGTTCATGCCTTGTCTAGGAAAAAAATATTTCCTCAAAATGACCACTTTATTAATTTATTTTGCCTTAAGTGTTTGCTTGAGAAGATTTAGAGAAAATGCTATTCCTTATTCTGAATGTCTATCTCCAAGAAAATAAAAGAGTGGGGGACTCTTTCATTAATGTTCTTGAAAATGGTATATTAAACTACTATTAGGAAGGAATAATTACTTATTCGCTACGTCTCTATACGTTCTTAATCTGTTTTTTGCATTTTCTACTGCTTTTTCTTGAGTAGAGTATGTTTGTTGAGTCGATTTAAATTGAACATCTACTGCTTCAATCTTATTTTTAGCTTCTGTTATCTTATCTACGAATTTCATTATCTCATTCGTAATTTCTCCCTTCTGTGCACGTAACTCTTTTAATTTTTCTGCTAAATTATTCAGTTGTGCTTCTTGCTTCGCTAATTCTTCTTCCATCGCTGCTTCTGAAACTTTTAATGACATATCGCCTAATAATTTCTCCGCATATGGAAAACGAGTAGCATGCATTTCTGAACCTAAAAATGCTCCTCCTAAATCAAACCAAACTACTAATTCCGCATCTGGACCTCTTTCTTCTATCAATGCATATACATCCACTGTGTTTCTACTCATTGCCGGAATGTTCGCATTATCTGTGAAAATTTCACCTGTCTTAGAGATTTTTTTGGTTTTCCCTCCGAATTGCTTAACAATTCTCATCCATTCTTTCTCTACTTCTTCTTTATCTGATTTTTGTAAACTTACTACTAACGCATTATTCTGTCCTTGACTCATAAATCTTTTTGCTTCTTTAACTTGAGCAAATAAACCGTTTAGCCCAAAAACAAGTGCGACCAATAATGTAACCTTTTTCATAAACACAACATTTTAAATTGTTAACAAATTACGTTCAATCAATCCAAATCGAACGTTGCCTAGATTAAATAAATTTAATATAATATCTGCGCTGTTGCACCAGGAATATTTATGTTTGAAGATAAATTTATGGGAGGCCAACTTGACTGCATAACAATTAGGCAAAGTAAAATAATTAATTAGCCATTTATGAGTTCATCTTGTTTACTAGCATCCCGTCCGCTATGCGGTTCACCCATACGGGCTTATGTTGAAAATGCCTGCCTCGCCGGCAGGCAGGCTCGCCATAGCGGTGCTATGTCTGTAGGCTTTCCATCCGCTTTGCGGTTCACCCGTACGGGTTCATGCCTTGTCTAGGAAAAAAATATTTCCTCAAAATGACCACTTTATTAATTTATTTTGCCTTAAGAAAAAATCCGTTCAAATCCGTTTAATCAGTGGGACTATCCTCTTAGCTAAGCTTCCTAACTAAATTTGCTAATTGGAGTTCAAGAAATCAAACTACCGTTTATCTGCAAATTACTCAAATATATCTAATTAAAACTACTCGAACCCGACAAAATATACTAATTTGCTCCGTTGAAAAAATAGACCATTTATATGCTAAAACATCGTCATTTTATTATTCATAAGCCCTACAATTTTCATAGCCAATTTATCTTGGAGACGAATAGAAAGACCCAGTTATTAGGTGAATTATATGATTTTCCAACTAATACTATGGCAATTGGCCGCTTAGATAAAACGACAGAAGGGCTTTTGTTCTTAACGACGGATGGCAAAATGAGTGAAAAAGTAAGAAGCAAAAAGGTTGAAAAAGAATATTATGCACAAGTGGATGGTATCATTGATGAAGCAGCCATTGAAAAAATGAAAACTGGGGTTGAAATTGGTTTAAGAGGGGTTAAATATAGGACCAAACCTTGTCAAGCAAAAAAGTTAGAGCAAGCACCGAATTTCCCTCCTAGAATCGTAAAAATCAGAGATGACCGACATGGACCAACTAGCTGGGTGTCCATTACTTTAACAGAAGGAAAATTTAAACAAGTCAGAAAAATGACGGCTGCCGTTGGTTTTCCAACCTTACGCTTATTTCGAGTTAGAATAGATAAGATTTGGTTAGGCGATATGAAAGCTGGAGAAGTTATCGAAGTGCCAAATTTTGGAATATAGTGGTTAGTTTTTAGTGGTGAGTGGTTAATCTACTGACCACTAACCACTAACCACTGACCATCGGTATTTTCAATTTTAAAAAATGTACTTTAGGGTCATATTGTTGGCAGAGTAAATCTTTTATTTGGTCATAGGCATTGGGCATTTGTACAAAATCAACGCCTTCCATATCAATAACTAAAACGGGAAAATCTGGCTTTGTTTTAAAAAATCCAAAATAAGCCTTTTGTACTTTTTCCAAATATATTGGGTCAATCGTTTCTTCCATGCTCCTGCCTCTTTTTTGAATATAAGATTTCAATTCTGGAATTGGGCGATGTAGATAAACCAATATTTCTGGATTTGGGAAACGGGCATTTAGGGTATGAAAGAGTTGTTGGAACAAACGTTTTTCTTCTGCCAATAAATTACTATTGGCAAATAGTAAAGTTTTTAAGAAGAAATAATCGGCAATGGTATTTTGTTGAAAAAGGTCTTGAGTCGTATAATATTCTTGGAGTTGTTTGTACCGTTCTGTCATGAAAAACAATTCCACCTGAAAGGCATATCTTTCGGGATTTTCATAAAAAAGCGGCAAGAAAGGATTGTCTGTAAATTGTTCTAAAATCAAACGGTAATTATGTTCTTTTGCGAGCATTTCGCTAAGAGTAGTTTTACCTGCCCCAATGTTTCCCTCTACAGCTATATAGCTGTATTTCAATACTTTATTATCTTTCAATTTTTAGTTTATAGGTTGCTAATAAAGAGGTTTCTTATAAAATGGAATATCCGAGTAAATATTGATTGATTGGGACATTCCCGAAATAAATTCGGGACAGGCAGAGTCCCAATCAACCAAAAAAGGGTTTTAAAGGGTAAGCTAAAAATAGATTTTCAAAGAAAATCTATTTTTAGCTTACCCTTTAATCCCCTTTTTACAAATTTTACTCCCGATAGCTATCGGGAATACGGCAAAATTTGTTAGGAACGTATAGTTAAGCATTTTTATAAGAAAACCCTTGTTGCTGAAAAGCGCAAATACAATAGTTGTTTTTGTCTATACTAAAAGGTTTATAAGCCATGTTTTTCCATCCGACGATATAAAGATTGTCGAGTAATCCCTAATTCATCGGCGGCTTTACTGACGTTGCCTTTATGTTTATTTAATGCTTTATTTATTGCTTGTTTTTCGACCTCTTCGAGATTAAAACTATCTATACTATTGCCTCCTTCCGTAGTTTCGGGTGTGGTTTCTTGGAAAAGGAAATCATCTTTTTGTAAAACACTACCTTCTGCTAGAATGATGGCGCGTTCTACTGCGTGGCGTAATTCTCGAATATTTCCAGGCCAATGATAATTCATCAATTTCTGCAAAGTATCTTTGGCGAATTTCATCGTTGATTTCTGATATTTTTTACTGTATATTTTTAGAAAGTGCTTTGCCAAAAGCGGAATATCTTCCCCACGTTCTGCTAAGCTAGGTAATTTTAACTCAACCGTATTAATTCTATATAATAAATCTTGTCTAAAGCTATTTTCTTGCACCATTTGGTACAGGGGCATATTGGTCGCACAGACCAACCGAATATCTACCTTGGTCATTTTCTGGTCTCCAATTCGACGGATTTGACGAGTTTGCAAAGCTGATAATAATTTTGCTTGTAAAGGCAAAGAAAGATTACCAATTTCATCCAAGAATAGCGTGCCACCATTTGCCGCTTCAAATCTTCCCATTCGGTCTTCATAGGCATCTGTAAAAGCTCCTTTTTTGTGTCCAAAAAGCTCACTTTCAAATAATGATTCTGAAACCGCTCCTAAATCAACTGAGACAAAAATTTTATCTGCCCGTTCAGATTTTCGATGTATTTCTCTGGCAATCAATTCTTTACCCGTTCCGTTATCTCCAAGTATTAAAATATTCGCATCCGTTTTTGCCACTTTGGCGACGGTACTTAGTGTATGTTGAATTGGGGCAGAAACCCCAATGATTTGACTATACTGTTGGTCAATATCTGCATTTAAATTGCTAACCTCAGGGCTTGGCTGGTCTGCATTGGGATTTCGTTTTTTATCATAAGCAGTGTTGACCGTTTCGATTAATTTCTCATTTTTCCACGGTTTTAACACAAAATCAGAAGCGCCTGCTTTTAATGCTTTTACGGCAGTGTTGACATCGCCATAAGCTGTAATCATGATAACTTGAGTCTCTGGACTTAACTCACGGACTTTTGTTAGCCAAGTAATACCATCTTCTCCAGAAGTATCGCCTTGTCGGAAATTCATGTCCAATAATACTACATCAAAATCATGTTGTCTTAATAAACGGGGGATGTAATGGGGGTTGGGTTCAGCTTTGACAAAAGTGTAGTGTTGTTTTAAAAAGATACGAAGTGTGAGGAGGATATCTTCTTCGTCATCTATGATTAAAATTTTCCCTTCTTTTTTCATAATAGTCGGTTGTTTTGGTGAATTCTGTGCTAAGGTATGTAAAACTGTCCACAATCGGACAACAATTGTACTATTACGGACATGAAAAAATTTAAAAGGTTGCAAGGTTGTTTTGTAATAATCTGACAATCAGGTAATTATATTTTTGGCATACCAATTTCAATAAGGAAAATAAAAATGGTTGGTAGTATTTTAAATTAATGGGTACTATTAACTAAATTGCGACGCTTTAATCATTGTTATATAAAAAAGATGGACAAAAAAATTGAAAAGAAAAGATTTAGTTGGCAAAAAATTGCTTTATTTTTAGCCATCTTAATTGGTTTGGGATTTGCCGGGAATACTTTTTATAAAAACATGGGGGTTTCCAAATTGAATGTTGAGATGAATCGACTTTTGGTAGATACGATTCATCAAGGGGTCTTTCAAGAATTTATTCCAATTACGGGAGTAGTAGAACCGATTAAGACTGTCTTTATTGACGCAGTAGAAGGAGGACGAATTGAAGAAATCTATGTGGAAGATGGCGCAATATTGAAAAAAGGACAAAGAATCATGCAATTGTCTAGTCCTAATTTACAGTTAGCTTATTTACAGTCGGAGGGGCAAATTATGAACCAAATTAATCAATTGGAAAACCTAAAATTAACCAGAGAACAACAAAGCTTGAATCTTAGAGAGCAAGCATTAGATGTAGAATTTAATTTAGACCTATTGTCAAAAAGAACCGCTAGAAATAAGTCCCTTTTCGCAGATAATGTGATTGCTCAAGTTGAATATGAAGAAACGCAGGACCAATATGAACATTTACAAAGAAGAAAAAAGTTATTAGCAAGTGTGATTAGTAGAGATTCGATGTCTCAGGTTGTACAAGAAACTCAACTGAGAAATTCTGTTGATTTAATGCGTAGAAATCTAAAAGTTAGTAAGCAGACACTAGATAATTTATTAGTAAGGTCCCCAATAGATGGTCAGCTTTCTGGAATGGATTCTGAAATTGGAGAATTGGTCAATCAAGGTTCTAGAATCGCCCAATTGGACAACCTGAGCAACTTTAAAGTTAGAGGAAGAATCGATGAATTTTATATTACTCGCATTTTTTTGAATCAAACAGGGTCTTTTATATTGGGTGGGGAATCGTATGACTTAATCATTAAGAAAATTTACCCTGATGTGCGAAACGGTGTTTTTGAAGTAGATATGGTTTTTACTTCTAAAATTCCTAAGACTATCAAACGTGGACAAACTGTCTCGGTTAAATTAGCTTTAAGTGCAGAAACGAAAGCCTTATTGATTGCTAGAGGTGGATTTTATCAAAAGACTGGTGGAAATTGGGTATACTTAATTGACCCCGTAACAAACACAGCATACAAAAGAGACATTAAAGTCGGTCGCCAAAACCCAAGTTATTATGAAGTGACACAAGGTCTGAAAGCAGGAGATATTGTGATTACTTCAAGTTATGATAATTTTGGGGATAAGGACGAGTTGGTGTTGAAGTAGGGGAGGGCAGAGGGCAAGGGGCAGAGGGTTTGGTACCTTGCAAATTTGATTGTTTTTCATTGATTAGACTTTTTTTGTTAAATTAGATACTTCTTTTAACAGAAAAAACTAACTATGAGAAACAGAAATTTTAGATTCGAAAACCTAGAGATTTGGCAAATTGCTATCGAAATAACTGATGAATTATTTTTAATATCTGATTTTTTGGAAAGCCAAAAATTATATCGATTTACAGACCAATTAAGAGGTGCATGAATGAGTATTTCTAATAATATTGCAGAAGGTTCAGGTGATGGAAATATTGAATTTAAAAGATTTCTTAGGTATGCCAGAAGGTCCGCATTTGAATGTGCGAATATTCTAATTTTACTAGAAAGAAATAAATTGATAAAGTCAGAGCGAAAGACAAGATTATACAATCGACTAGATGAATTATGTCGAAAAATTACAAATTTTAGTAAAACCCTAAAATAACAATTAACCAAGGAGTAAGCAAATGAGCAAGAGGCAACCCTAAGCCCTCCGCCCTAAGCCCTCCGCTCACATGTAGGAAACAGGATTAGTGGCAGGGTGCATCCCAAGCCCTCTGCCCTTAGCCCTACGCAAACCAATCAACATGATTAAAATTAAAGATTTGGTGAAAGTTTATCGAACGGAAGAAGTCGAAACAACTGCCATCAACAAAT
>CALLVC010000028.1 GCA_938010785.1 uncultured Saprospiraceae bacterium | reverse complement strand
TTTTAAATCTGCTTGGCAAGCTTTAAATAAGGATTCATATTTATCGAAGTCTTTACAGGCTTTTCGTTGGGCGACAAAATCTGCTTCTGCTCGGTCTGCTTGCTTTTTGACATGTTTTAACGTGAATAGACTTTCTTCTTCCTTGGCAGTATCTAAAATGCCCAATAAATCATTATTTAAAATATCTTCTATGGATTTGATTTCGATTGGAGGTGGCGTCTTTTTAATGGGTTCTGGAGCAGGTTCAGCTACTTCGTTTGGACTATCTAAGGATAAATCATAGGCTTTATCTCCAGTTTCTTTTAGTAAATTAAAACGGTCGTATTTTAATAGCTGATTTATCTTCGTTGGATTATTTCTGATGCCTTTTAATCTAGAAAATAAAGTCCATTCCGAAACAGGTTTTGTTGCGGGTTCGCGCTTATTTTTTTCGTAGAAAGCATTAATCTCTTCGAAGGTTTGCACCAAGCGTTCATCTTCCGTATGTGCGGTAGTCGCCTTAGGTTTTACGTCTTTTAATAAACCTAAAGGGTCGCTTTTTAATAGGTCTTCAAAACTTAGTTTCTTTTTATCCATTGCTCATGCTTTGTCGTTTCCTATTCTTTAAAAAGATAATTGCCTCCGCCATTCTTTTTTCTAAGGGGTCAAAAGCATTAATGTCTGGCTCTTTACCATTGGCTTGTATAAATGCTCCAATCTTGGGGTATAAAATCATCACCTCTTCTTCCGTAATCGTAATTCTAGTCGATTCTATCGCTCCTTGAATTACTTTTAAAAGTGGTGCTGTTACTTGTTTTGACAAGATTTCGTAGGCTTTTTGAAATGGATTAATTTTGTCAATCATATCAATTTCTAATTTATCAATATCGATAAATTTATTGGCCAATCGTACAAACCGTTTATTTCCAACGTGCTCAATTGCAGGACTCAATACGGTATCTACTAAAACGTGCTGTCGAATTTCTTCTACTTCTTCTTCCGTCAAATCGGGGTATTTTTCTTGAATCACTTTGGGTATCATTACTTTATTGACCACCTCGGGGTCTACCGTTCCCGTCATAGTTTTTTGGACGGTGGCATCTTGTAAAATAGCGGCTTTTAGGTCGTTGATATCCGACTCAATAATGTCTTCTACTCGTTTCGAAGAGGGCTTTTTTAATCCTTTTACTTTTATTTCTCCTGCCTTGGCAGGTTTATCATCGCCTTTTGGTCCTGGTCCAAATTTCAATTTAGGTGCTAAGACTTGCTCCATCAGCAAAGAGGCCGTTATCGCTTTTAGCATATCGTTTACTGCCCCTGTTACTTTTTCGTTGGCAGCATCAGGTTGGGCAATTAAATTGGTGAATTGAGCATGCGTTTTATTATTGCTATCTCTGGTGGCTCGACCAATAATCTGAATCACTTCTGTCAACGAACCTCGATAACCAACTGTCAAAGCATGTTCACAAAATTTCCAATCAAAGCCTTCTTTTGCCATGCCCAAAGCAATGATTAAATCCATATCATCGGGCGTTTGGATGTCTCGTAGATAATTGACGATTTTATCTCGCTGTCGGGCATCATCATTCACCAAATCTGCTACTTTCAATAATTTACCGTCTGATGCTCTTTTTAGCGTGATTACGCCCGTATCCGCATCTTGGGAGAGGACTTCTCCAATACTATCCAAAATGGTATCGACCTCTTTGTATTTATCTTTGGTGGACTCCCCCGAATTAACACTTGGAATGTGCAAGATGGTTTTCAAATCCGTATCTAAAACCTCATTGATAGCCGAAGTATATTTGCCTTGATAAAAATGATAGCCAATTCCCAATGATTTGAGGAACTCGTAGCCATTGAGTTGTTCGTAATAATTATAAGTGACTTTCGTAAATTTTGCCTCGTCTGCTGGTTTTAAAACGGGTACACTATCTCCTCTAAAATAAGACCCCGTCATCGCTATAATATGCGCATTAGATTTGGACATAATGTCCTGTAAAACCATCCCTAGTCGATTGTCGCCATCCGCCGAAACGTGGTGAAATTCATCTATGGCAACCAAACAATTGGTAAACTCCGCCTCGTCCAATTGGTCACAAGCAAACCGCAAAGTGGCGTGCGTACAAATCAATATTTCTTCATCATTGTCCAAAAAATTCACAAAGGCACTCACTTTACTTTTGCTACCATCACTGCCTGGCGTACACAGATTATACGCATCATTGGGCGACCAATCGGCAAAAAAGCCATATTTCATCAAGTCCGTTTGGGCAAAAGAACTTCCAATCGACCGTTCTGGTACGGCTACAATTACTTTTCGAATACCTTGATTTCGGAGTTTGTCCAAACCAATAAACATCAAAGCCCTAGATTTTCCAGAGGCAGGTGGCGATTTTAGGAGTAAATATTGGGCATTCCGAGCAGCGTAGGCACGTTCTTGCATGGCACGCATTCCGAGGGCATTGGTATTGGTGCTGCCACCCGTTTGTTGATAATTCTGTTTGATTAAATCTGGCATGGTGATTATGTTTTTGTGTTTTTATTAGCTATTTAGTTTTAATGCAATCTATTCCTAGCCATTCTTTCCCTTGCTTGGATTAATGCTTGATGCAAGCGTTGTTCCAAGACTGCTTTGGGCGGCAACTCCGTCCAGTATTCTGCGACCATGATGCCATCTTTGTGCATTTCTAATAATTCCACTTGTTCTTTACTGGCAACTGCACAAAGGATTAAACCTATCGGACTGTTTTCGCCTTCCTGCTTATCGTATCGGTCTAGCCACTTTAAATACAATTCCATTTGCCCTTTATGGGCGGGCTTAAATTCCCCTAATTTCAATTCAATGGCAACCAATCTGCGTAACTTTCGATGATAGAATAAAAGGTCTAAATAAAAATCTTTTCCATCTAAAATAACGCGCTTTTGTCGTTCTACAAAGGTAAATCCTCCGCCCAATTCCAAAATAAATAGTTCTATCTCTTTGATAATTGCAGCCTCCAAATCCTCTTCCGAATAACTGTCATTTAAGCCTAAAAAATCTAAGAAATAGGGGTCTTTGAAAACAGCAGGCTGGTCGGTGTCTGTTGTTGGAAACTGACTAACTGCTATTTCCCTGCGTTCGTAGGCTTTGCGTTCTATCTGTTTTCTAGTATGTCGAACACTCCACTTTTCTTCTGCTATCTTATTGATATAAAACAATTGTTTTTCTTTGTCTTTTATAGGTAAAAGTGCAACGAAATGAGACCAACTCAATTGTCGTGACAGTGTAACGACAATTGACTGTTCTAAAAATACATTGGCAAACTGCATCATTCTACGCACATTTTTTTCATGAAAACTTTTGCCAAATCGCATAACTAATTCGATGGCAATAGATTTGACGATTTCCTTTCCATAATCAGCTCGCTCGTTTTCCAAAACATCTTCATTTATTCGCTTTCCTACTTGCCAAAAGACCAATGTCAGCGCACTATTAACTTGCGCAACTGCTTGTTTTTTACCTTGTTCTATAATGGAGACAAGGTCATTTAATAAATCGTTTTTGTTTGATAAGTTTTGCTGCATAGTCGTATATTTATTTTGCTTTCTTTTTCCGACTTTTCTTCCCCGCTTTCTCCTTTTCCAAGGCATTCGCCTCCTCCGCTATCATCTTTTCGTATAATTTAAACAAATAAGCCAAGCGTTCCTCGTCACTCGTAAA
>CALLVC010000027.1 GCA_938010785.1 uncultured Saprospiraceae bacterium | reverse complement strand
TTTGTCCTATTCATCAGGAGAAAAGCAAGGTTTAACGGAAGTTGACAGAAAAGCTATATTTGATTTGTATTGTATCGGAGATAAAGGAGAAAGGTTTATTGTAGAAATGCAGAAAGCGAAACAAAATTTCTTTAAAGACAGGAGTGTCTTTTATGCTTCTTTTCCAATTCAAGAACAAGGCAAAAAGAACAAATGGGATTATAAATTAGACCCAGTTTATTCCGTAGGAATTTTAGACTTTATTTTCGATGACCACAAAGACGAAAAAGAACTTTTACATATCGTAGAGCTAAAAAACCAACGATGTGAAGTATTCTACGATAAATTAAAATTCGTTTACCTCGAACTTCCCAAATTCAAAAAGAAGGAAGAAGATTTAGAAACGCATTTTGATAAGTGGATGTACGTTTTTACTCATCTTTCGCAATTACAAGACCGTCCAAAGAAATTACAAGACAGCGTTTTTGCTAAATTATTTGAAGTTGCCGAAATTGCTAAATTCACTCCTAAAGAAAGAGAAGCATACGAAGAGAGTTTAAAGTATTATCGAGACATTAAAAATGTAGTGGATACTTCAAGAGAAGAAGGCATAAAAGAGGTAGCAAAAAAAATGAAAACAAAAGGCATGTCCAATTTTGATATTCAAGATATTAAGAACATGACATCTATTGGTGGGCATGGCGTAGAATCAAAAAGGTCATTTTTCTAACATCTATATAACCATGCAAAATCTAGAAATCCCCTTAGTAAATCTAAAAATACAATTACCTAAACACACACAGCAATATTCCGAATCAATTCTAGAAAATGAAATCAAAGGAATTCGGGTGGAGCATATCGCCATTACCAATGAAAAGCCAATAATAGATATTGCTAAAGTAGGTTATAAAACCATCTATTTATTTGTAAAAGGTACAGGTACGATTATTGCAGAAAATAAAAGTTATGAGCTTGTTCCAGAAACTATTTTTTTGCCTAATATAGTTCAAAAAATCACCATTAAATCAACTAAAAATGATAGCTTACACTATCTAAAAATATCTAGTCAATTAACCGCTCAAGACCTTTTAGATTTAAAAGAGTTTCCGACTGAAGATACGCAAAATGTCTATTACGCAAAATTCACAGATTGCCAGTCCTACACCGAACCTATTAAAAGTCCAAACACTATTAGTCGAACCATTCTTCCTAACAAAATTATTCCTAGAATAGCAATGGGCACCGTTCAAACTATTGGCCCTGATAAAGTTGGTGCACATGAACATCCAATGCTTGAACAATTGTTTTTAGGTTTAGCAAAAAATCATTGTACGGTGTATGCGGATGATGCTCAAACAGATTTTTCTCAATATGCTGTCCTTCATATCCCCTTGGGGTCCAATCATTCCGTTTCTGTAGAAAAAGACGAAGTGTTGTATTATGTTTGGATGGATTTCTTTTTAGATAAAAAAGGGGAAGAATGGTTAAAAACGCATATTGTATATGGGGATAGCTAGTGCTAAAAATTCTTTTCAGTAGCTTATAGAAGTTCAAGTTCATCCCAATAGCTATCGTGGATAAGTTCAAATTAAAGTCACTTCACAAACAAGAATCGGGGATAGTAAAATTAAAAAAGAAATTTTTGTTAGACATTATTCAGTTACTTACTCAAAATATTGCGTCTAACAAATAGTTGTTATATCTAATATAACAATATTCATTTTTCATTTTATTAAAAATAACATTTAACATGAAGAAATTTGTTTCTTTATTCTTTACACTATCTCTTGTTCTTTTGACAACTCAATCTTGTAATGTTGGTCAAGGGTTAGCAGGCCTATCTCCAGCTAAAGCTTTATCTGGTGTACAAGCCTTATTAGGTGGTGCTAGTAACAATGCATTAAAAGGTTTTGCAGGAAATGTTTTAGCTAATGCAGTGATGCAAAAAGCTATGCCTAAAGGACTTTCTAACATTACCAATTTATTAGGTAAATCAAGCGAAGGGACTAAAGCCTTAGGTCTATTAAATAGCGCTTTAGGTTCAGCTGTTCCAGATGTTGCTTCTTCTTTATTGGGCAATGCAACTCAAGGTATTGCAGCTGCAGACGCATTGAATTTATTGAAAGGTGGAGATACAGGTGCAACTGATTTCTTAAAGAAAGCAGCAGGCAGTAAATTGTCAGCAGCTTTATTACCTGCGATTACTAAACAATTGACTAATAATGGTGGGCTTAATGCAATCACTTCTGCTTTAGGAAGTCAAGCTGGTAGTTTACTAGGAAATGGTAAGACTTCTTTAGCTGACTTAGCTACCAATGGTGCAGTAGATGGCCTTTTTGCCATGATGGGAAATGCAGAAAAAGCAGAACGTGCTAATCCTACTGACCCGTTATTAAAAGAGATTTTCGGTAAATAAAATTTGCCATCCAACATACAATAGTGCTCACTATTGAATACTATGATGGATAAGTTGCAAAGGATGGTGAAAACCATCCTTTGCACTTTTTTATTCTTCCAGTTATTTTCAAACGCTGACTAATTTAGTTTGCTCTCTCCTTCTTCCAAATTTCAAACGCTTTTTTGTTCTTTTCTAAAGTCATAGGATACAAACCTATTATATAAAGTAAAAGCTGCTCCCACCATATTGGGTTTACCTTTCCTCAAAGGCTTGACTCCTTGCATGAATTGGTTTCTACCACCTTTCAAATTCATAAAAATCAGAAAGAAATCAAATTTCATTTAAAACTATGCCTTCATTCTGCTGTTTCAGATAGAATTAATCATTTATGCCTTGTATCCGAAAGATACAAAACACTATTTTTGCAAATTCACCAAGATATTTGATATATGATAAGGAAAATTATTCTTGCTATTTTAGGGGTGCTACTTGTTGGAGGCTCTGTATTTATGGCCAAACGAACCATTAACAACCGAGAAGTAAGGAAACCTAGAAAGGAGAAAAAGATAAAAACGGGTGCTTTTGTGGAAATAGTTAAAAATTCTAGTACCCCCATTACGATTACCGCTTCTGGTAATTTGGCGGCTACTAACAGAGTGGACATTTATGCCGAAGTACAAGGTATTTTTAATAGCAGTAGCCGAGCATTTAAACCCGGAACTTGGTACAAAAAAGGAGAAACCTTACTAGAATTGGATAAAAAAGAAGAGATGATTGGCCTAAAGGCACAAAAAAGTAGTTTTTACAATCAATTGGTTTTACTCATTCCCGATTTAAGGCTGGACTATCCAGAAGTCATCGCTAAATGGGATGATTATGTCCGTCGTTTTGATGTTAACTTACCTTTAGAAAACCTACCTGAACCAGAAACGGAAAAAGAAAAATTATTCCTTTCTGGTCGAAATATTTATACGGCCTTCTATAATGTAAAAAATTTAGAGGCCCAACTTCAAAACTTTACAATTGCTGCGCCTTTCTCAGGGGTATTGACCCAAGCTATGGTCAACCCTGGCGCTTTGATTCGTCCAGGCCAAAAGCTAGGAGAATTCATTGACCATAGTGTTTATGAACTAGAGGTAGCAGTAAATACTGCCTACGGGGAACTTTTAAGCATTGGCAAAACGGTGCAATTACACAATGTAGAGCAAACTAAAAATTGGACAGGAAAAGTCATTCGGGTCAATAGTTTAGTAGACCCCGCTTCTCAAACGATTCCAACCTTTATCCAAGTGCGTGGAAAAGGCTTGAAAGAAGGCATGTACTTAGAAGCAGACATCACGGCTAAAGAAGAGCAAAATACTTATGAAATTAATCGTAAGCTATTAGTAGATAATAATAAAGTGTTTATCGTTAGAGATACTATTTTAGATTTAGTGCAGATTGAACCAATTTATTTTAAAGAAAGTACGGCAGTGGTAAAAGGACTGGAAGACGGGATGCAAATTTTAGCCAAAGCCATTCCAAGTGCCTATGCAGGAATGACTGTAAAAGTGTTTTCGGACGATAAAACAGCAATGAAAAATTAGGATGCTCTAATGTCTAGCAATCAGAAAAATACATCATGCAAAAAATAATCGCTTATTTTATAAAATTTCCTGTAGCCGTAAACGTTGCTTTATTTGCCATTTTCATATTTGGTTTAGGAGGTTTGTCCAGAATGAATTTTTCGCTCTACCCTCAGTTTCCTAACACCAATATAAGTATAAATATTGCCTACCCCGGAGCTTCTCCTACGGAAATGGAAGAAGGGATTGTCCTTAAAATCGAAGATAATTTAAAAGGCATTGTCGGAATTGATAGAATTACCTCTAAATCTTCGGAAAACTCCGCATTAATTACCATTGAGACTTTTGAAGAATACGACATTAACGATATGTTGCAAGAAGTCAAAAATGCAGTAGACCGAGTGCCTTCTTTTCCAGTAGATATGGAACCGCCTATTATTTCCAAGCGAGAACGGTTAAACGAGGTCATCAGTATGGCTTTGAGTGGTGCAGATGTGCCTTTGGTAACCTTAAAAAAGATAGCTTATCAGGTAGAAGACGACATTCGGAATATGGAGGGAATTTCTCAGGTAGAAATTACTGGTTTTCCTCAAGAAGAAATAGAAATAGCCGTCAGAGAAAATGATTTGCGTTCTAAAAATTTGACCTTTACTGAGGTTTCACAGGCGGTAGCAAGAGCTAATATTCTAGCCACTGGTGGAAATATCAAAACCAAAGAAGAGGACTATTTGATTAGAGCGACCAATCGAGCTTATTATGCTGATGAATTGGATTACATTGTTATTAGAGCTGACCCCGGAGGTAGTATTATTCGACTAAAAGACATTGCGACGGTCAAAGATAAATGGTCAGAAAATCCAGATAGAATCTATTTTAATGGAAATCCTGCCGTCCAAGTAAGGGTTCAAACCACCAACGATGAGGAATATCTAGGTGCGTCTAATTTGATGCGAACTTACGCCAAAAAATTTAATGAACAAAGAGATAACGTCCAATTAAATATAACCGCTGACCGTTCGGTAGATTTAAGGGACCGTACCCGTATTTTGAGTGAAAACGGTTTATTGGGTATCGTTTTAGTTTTAATCCTTTTGTCTTTATTTCTAAAACCAAGTCTTGCCTTTTGGGTAGCTTTTGGTTTGCCTGTTTCCTTTTTAGGGATGTTCATCATCGTACCAGATTTCATTACCCTGAATTTCATGTCCCTCTTTGGAATGATTGTGGTCATTGGTATTTTAGTAGATGATGGTATTGTGATTGGTGAAAATATTTATGCCCATTTTGAAATGGGTAAGTCCCCTACCCGAGCGGCCATTGATGGTACGATGGAAGTGGGAACAGCCATTATTTCTGCTATATTAACTACGGTAGTCGCCTTTTCAGCTTTCTTTTTCTTAGAAGGTCGTTTTGGGGATTTCTACTATGAAGTTGCCGTAGTAGTAGTGGTAACCCTCCTATTTTCACTAGTAGAAGCCTTGGTTTTTCTTCCAGCGCACATTGCCCATTCAAGAGCAATGAAAAAAGAAAGCCAACAATTTCTATTGAATAAATGGGCAGATAAAGGCATCAATTGGGTAAGAGATAAATTATATTCTCCTGTATTGCATTTCTTTTTGACTTATCGAATTTTTGCTTTTTGTATTCCCCTTGCCTTGCTTATATTAACTATCGGAGCTATCGGCGGTGGCGTCATTGGGGTTTCATTTTTTCCACCATTTTCAAGTGACCGAATTAGTATCAATTTAACCATGCCCGAGGGTACAAGTGAAGATATTACGGTAGCTTTAATAGAAAGAATTGAAAAAGCAGCCTTTGAAGTAAACGAAGATTTTAAAGAAAAACAATCGGGTGGAAAGTCGGTTATCCAGAATATGGTCAGAAGAGTTGGTCCCGGTATTTCCAATGCCACTTTAGAATTAAATTTATTGGTCGGCGAACAAAGAGATTTTAATTCCAGTGTTATTGCCAATGCCGTAGAAGAAAAAGTAGGCCCTGTTTATGGAGTTGAAAGTTTGGTATTTGGAGCAGGTAGAAATTTTGGCGGGCAACCTGTATCCATCTCCCTAACAGGTTCAAATATCAAAGAATTAAAAGGCGCAAAAGAAGCGCTCAAACAAAACTTTAGAGATAATCCTAGATTAAAAGACATTACAGATAATGACCCAGCGGGTATCAAAGAAATAGAATTAACCTTAAAGGAAAATGCTTATTTATTGGGCCTCAATCTTAACTCCGTGATGTCGCAAGTAAGAGCAGGGTTCTTTGGTCAAGCGGTTCAACGATTCCAGAGAGGAAGGGATGAGATTAGAGTCTGGGTGCGGTATGACAGAGCAGAAAGGGAGTCTATCAAAAACTTGGATGACATGTGGATTGTGACGCCTTCTAGAGAAAGAGTGCCCTTGTCAGAAATCGCCAATTATTCTATAGAAAGAGGAGAAGTGTCCATTAATCACCTTAATGGTATCCGAGAAATAAAAGTCGAATCAGATTTGAAAGATGCAGATGATAGTTCGGTTGAAATCATGGCAAATATTCAGAATGTGGTCATGCCAGAAATATTAGCGCGCTTCCCTTCCGTAACGCCATTGTATGAAGGCCAAAGTCGAGAAACGGCTAAGATTGGAAAATCTTTTAGGTCTATACTGCCTGTCACCTTTTTCTTAATGTATGCCATCATTGCCTTTTCTTTTAGGTCTTACAGTCAGCCGCTCTTATTGTTTTTGTTACTTCCATTTAGCTTAGTGGGCGTTGCGTGGGGGCATTGGATGCATGGCTATCCATTGAGTATGTTGTCTACGCTTGGGGTCATTGCTTTGATTGGAATTTTAGTCAACGATGGGTTGGTTTTGGTGAGTAAATTTAATGTCTTTCTAAAACAAGGCTTGCCTTTTAAAGAAGCATTATACGAGGCTGGTCGGTCAAGATTTAGAGCCATTTTCTTAACTTCCGTAACGACCGTTGCAGGTTTAATGCCGCTGATTTATGAAACTTCCAGAAGTGCCAAATTTTTAATTCCTATGGCAATCACCATTGCCTATGGTATAGCCTATGCTACTTTCTTAACCTTATTTTTATTGCCACTCCTGCTCTACTTAAGTAACTCTATTAAGCGTGGACGAATTTGGTTGTTTACGGGCAAACGTCCTGCTAGACGCGATATTGAAAGAGCGGTAATCGAGCAAAAGATTGAGGAAGAAGCTTTGGAGGAGGTTTATTAACTGGTAGCACAAACTTTAGTTTGTTATGGATACAGCGTCTTTAGACCTGTTATAATAATTTTATAGCTAACCTAAAGGTCAGCGTCCCGAACAAACTAAAGTTTGTGCTACCAATGCTTAAATTTAGAAAATATAAAACATGTTCAAATACTTTTTATACGTCTTTTTGGTTTTAATTTCCATACAAAATATACTTGCGCAAGCCGTACTAACGAAAGCACAAGCCGTACAAATTACCCTAGAAAACAATTACGACATTAAAGTCGCTAAAAATAATATTGCCATCGCTGAAAATAATACGAGTAGAGAATTAAATGGCTATTTACCAACGGTGAATGCCAATGCTGGTTTGAATTCGCGTTTGGGAGGTGGTTCTCAAAAATTATTTTCGGGTCAAGAGAATTCCACTAGTAATGCCTTTAACTGGGGCGGAAATGCAGCCGTTCGAGGGGATTTTACGCTAATTGATAGAACTAGGGATATTTCCGTCAAGCAACTAGAAGAATTGGTGGGTTTGCAAGATTTGCAATTACAACAAATTATAGAAAATAATCTATTAGCTGTTTTTAATAATTATTATGAAGTCGCTAGATTAACGCAAAATTCAGCAGTACAAGAGCAAACTATTGAATTGTCTAAACAACGATTGCAAAGAGCGACTTATCAATATGACTATGGGCAAGGGATTCGTTTAGATGTTTTGAATGCAGAGGTAGATATCCAGAGAGATTCTATTAATCTATTGAATTTAAAAAATCAGTTAGCTAACGCTAAACGAAACTTGAACGTAGCTATGGGGCGAGCAGTAGGTACTCGAGTGGATGTAGATACTACGGTGAACTACCAAACAAATTTAGTTTTAGAAAATCTAATCGAACAAGCAAAAAAACATAATGTATTAATCCGCTTACTCAATAAAAATTTGGATATAGCTGCCTTAGATTTTGATATTATTGAGTCCACTAAAAAGCCTACATTGAGTGCAAATGCCAGCTATAATTTTAATTATTCTAATAACGCTTCTGGTTCATTTATTGACGTGTCTAACAGCAGAGGCTTATCGGCAGGATTGACTTTGGGTTGGAATTTATACGATGGAGGACGTCGGAAATTGCAAAAGGAAAATGCGAAATTGAATGTAGAAAATCAATTGGTCCAAAAAGAACAGATTGCGCAGCAATTAGAACGGGATGTTATCAATGCTTGGGAAAACTATCAAAATGCTTTATTTATTCTGCGTGCAGAACAACAAAATTTAGCGACTAATCAGTTGAATTTTGAGCGAACAGAGGAGCAATTTAAAGTTGGACAAGTTACTTCCGTAGAATTCCGACAGGCACAATTAAATTTATTAAATGCTGCGACTAACTTGAATACGGCTAAATTTGATGCGAAGATTATTGAAATAAATTTATTGCAGTTAAGTGGTCGGTTGATGAAAGGAGTGAAGTAAAGCGTATTATTCTAATTTCATAAATGGCTCAGAAAATAGTTTATCATTGGCTGTAAGTACTACATAATAGGTGCCATTGGGTAAGCCATTAATATCAACCGTTACGGTTAAGTTGAAATTAGTAGAGGGTAAACTTTTGACTAATTGCCCTAAATAATTATAAATTTTGATATCCTGAACATTTGTCCGTTTAATTATTTCAATATTCAACTCATTCTCCGCAGGATTAGGAAACAGCAATAAACTTTCCTCAATAATAGCATCATTTAAAGTATTGGTAAAAGTACCTACACAAACGCAGAATTCATTAAACCTGTCATTAATCGTAAAATCATTCTTGTCATCACAAGCTTCATCAATATTGGTTACATTACAAAGCGGAGCATTTACTAAATCAAACACTTCTGTAAAACACTTATCTCCTCTTAACTTAGCTACGATTTGCTCCAAAAATGGAGTTGGAGAAAAATTAGTAGCTCTTGGCTCCTGAACCCAACTAGGGGTAACCATATTCAGACCACGACCATCTCCATTCCATGCCCAACCAAAAATTGGCCATTGTTTGGAATAAGCATAATCTATCATTCGACACCAATCTGCACCACCATTATTTCCATTGCAAAATTCTCCCACCATAAAGTTATCTCCAAGTGTCGATAGTAGTTCTAAATCAGCAATATTTAACCACCTATTTTCTGCTACATTAAATGAACCAGAATAGATGTGCGCCGAATAAATTATATTTTCGTCGGTAATTAAATCATAGGCATCCGAAAGAATTTGTACTCCATTCCCAAATCCAGGCAAATCAATTATCAGTGGTCCGTCATAAATAGCCCTCAATTGAGAAATTGCCTCATTATAGGCATCAGCATAGGCAGTTGCAGTTAAATCATGCCCACCCCACTCATTCATAATGTTAATGATGAAAAGACCATTGGAAGCCAATAATCTATAGTTTTGAAGCCACCATCTAGTACCAGCTTGTAAATCTTCTAATTTATTAGAGCCTAATTGGGTGGCTCTATGGTAAGTAGCAATAACTTGATACCCTTCTTCTTGTGCTTCCCGAATCCAGCGAACAGCTTGAGCAACTCTATCCGGTTCTATCTCAATTCTAACGGCTTCTATTTCAGGGTAATCCTCCATTAAATCCCAACCAATCGTCACATTCCCTCGATTATAATAAGAAGCTTGGATATTGACCCCATTTTTGATGAGCGGTGTTTGACTAAATAATGGAAAAGTAACAAGCAAGAATATTCCTACAGAACTACACCACCTCCGAAGCGTTGATAGTTCTGACAAAGCATTAGCTAAGGTCATTCTTACATGTAAATTCCTATAAATCATATTGACAAAATAACCCTAAAATTTGCTTTTTGTTTATCAAAAACGACAAAATGACTTGGGTCGGACTTTGTCTAACCTTATAATTGGTAATCACTTTAAAATTATGGCGTCACCAAACCATTTTTGGGCATTTCCAATTCCTCTAATCCACCAACCCTTTCTTAACCGTTATTGACCGACTAGTGTTCCCGCCTCCACTAAACACTTTTATCCGAACATCCCCATTTACCTCCACCGGACCAGTATATTCCTTTGAGTCTGCGGTAGGTTCAATACCGTCCAAAGTATACCGAATGGTCAAGCCAGGAAAACCTGTATTGGCGAATAATTTTCCATCTTCAATCTTAGCACCCGCAGGTGGGATATAGTAACCTACTCCACCTTCGATATAATCTAAACGAGTCATTTCTTTTTGACCGATGGTATTGGTAAACCGATTCCAATCTTTTTCCAAACTGGCAAATCGTTGAGCTTTGTTGGCAGCTAATGCCCAAGAAGGTTGTGCGGCCCATGCTCGTTCTGCTAAGCCCATTAATTTCGGGAAAGTCGCTAATGCTAACCGTTCTGGATGAATCAAAGCTTCACTCCATAATTGACCTTGAATGCCCAGCACATTTTTTTCTGCCTGAGGGTTTAGCTTCGTTTTTCCTTTTGCCAGTTCATCAGGGTTTAAATCTTCTCCAAATCTGCCCATTTGAGCAGTTTTAAATAAATCAAAAGGCACAAAATCGTAAGCAGTTCTGGTGTTGACAAAACCAGCCCAATACAAACCCGCATTTTCGGGGTCTTTGTCATACGCTAAATCAAAATACAAATTGGAAGCATTACAGAGGACTACTTTATAGCCCATATTCGCTAATTGGTAGGCAATGTCTTCTCCACCCCAGCCAAAAATAGAATTCCAGACATAGGGTAAGAAATTATTGTTGGTAAACTGTGGATTTGGTCTGCGCGGCATATCATGTCCTGCTAATAATAGGGCAATTTCTTCCCACCCACCAACAACTATTTTTCGTTTTGCCAAAATCTCACTAAAGCGCGTCATAAAATAATTGGTTAATCCAATTTTACTGCCTTCAATCGAGCCATCTTTCGCCACCAAATCCGCACAAATTGGCGATTTCTGCCAAGCGCCCGCAGGAACTTCATCTCCACCTGTATGCAAGGTTTTTAAGGGAACGCCAGCTTCCTCGTGCATTTTCACTACTTCTTCCACTACTTTATCAATAAAATTATAAGTCGATTCCATGCAAACATTGATGACATTGTCATTATAATTTTGAGCTGTTCGATATTCAGACTTATCGTTAGCATCATTTAACAAGTAATGGTTTGCTTCTGTTGTTTTCCCTTCCGCTAATAATCTTTGTTGTCTAATTTTCATCGGAATTATTGCAGACCTTGCATGTCCGGGTAAATCTATCTCTGGGATTACTTCAATATGTAGTTCCGCTGCATATTTCAAAATATCAATATAATCTGCCACAGAAAAATATCCAGAACCTGCAAAGCCCTTTTCGTCTGTACTTGGACCTGAACCATAAGCAGGTTGCAATCTGTCGCTTTCATCAGTAGTGTGCCCTCTCCGACTCCCGATTTCTGTCAGTTCAGGTAAACCCGGAATTTCTAAACGCCATCCTTCATCATCCGTCAAGTGAAAATGAAATTTATTCAGTTTATAAGTCGCCATTAAATTCAATAATTTTTTGACCACTTTTTTGGAATGAAAATTTCTAGAGACATCCAACATCAACCCTCTATATTCAAACCGAGGTGCATCCTCAAGGACCATCGCAGGAAAATTAATCGAGGTATTTTTTTGTTTAAAATAATCATTGGCTATTAAAGCTCGTAAACTTTGGATGCCATAAAATATACCTGCGGCATCGGTTCCTTCTATTTGAATGGTCTCCGAATCAGGGCTTATTTTTATGCGGTAGGCTTCTTTCGTTTTACCTGCAATTGGTCCCGAAACGGTAGACAATCGAATCATTTGTTCACCATCTGCCCCGCCTTCATAGGTTTTTAAAGACACTCCTAAATCTTCCAATTGAGTACTTAAGTAATCTGCTTCTGCCTTTAAATCACCATGATAATGGATGGTGAAATCTTGATTGACAACTACTTCTCCCTCGCTTTTAGTAAAATCAAGAGGACTTGGAATAATTGGTAGTATTTCTGCTTCGGGAAGTTTCGTCAGCTTGGCATTTTCGTTATATCGGTACTCATTCGTTGGTATAGGGAATTTATCATTCGGCATTCGATTTAACTGTGCCGCTTTGGAAAAAGGAGTAGTGGTATAATTTTTCACTATTTGACTAGCCATTTCTTTTCCATCTTCGTCCATAAAAACAGCGTATAAGCCCGCTGGTCCGTCACTATCTTTGATTGCCCAATTCGCACCTTTATACTTGATGTCTACAGACTCCCCTGCTGCTAAACTGAAATCATCTTTCGGTTTGAGGCGGTAAAAATCTCCATTAATGTGTTTCAATTCCGCATTGCCCGTTTCTGAATCTCCTGTTATCGGTCCACTTATTTGATTAAAGTATAATGCCCAATTATTAGTTAATGGTTTTGTCCCATTATTTTGAAGGGTAAAAAAAGCAAATTGACGATTGTTCTTGTTTTCGTCAACATCATTTTTTATTAAGGTCCAATTAACAGAAAGATTATCTGCTAAATTGGTCGTTTTTCCTTGAGAGGTAGATTTTGAATCTGATTGGCAACTTGTGAAAAGCACAATTACAAGTAAAAAAAGAAGATTGGTTAATCGCATAGTTTTGGTATTTATAGTAGCTAAGTAAAATTTAATTTTCAATTAGGGGTGTTAAGAGAAATTTAGAAAGCTGATTTTTTGTACAAATTTTGAAAACTTGCAGGAGGTTCTCCCCCGCTCTGCGCTGGCTTTTGTTGGGAACAAAAACGTATGGCAAAAGGGTCGGGGGGTGGAATGAATAATCAAAAATTCCTCCCCCCAGCCCCCTCCAGAGAGGGAGAAAGCCCGTGCAAACCTAAAAATTTTATCGAAAAAGATGTTAAATTATTTCTCTTACTCCCCCCATAATTTTCAATTTTAAAATAGCGATTCCGAAACAAATCAGAAATGGTTTCATATTTCACCTGAGTTCCTAAAAAAAGACACATTTCCAATAAGAAAGGCCGAGTGGAAGGCAAAATTAGAATTGTTTTCTCTGTTAAGCCCACCAATTAAAAAAGCCCAATGTACAACATTGAGCTTTTCTAAAAAAATATTTATTAAATCTTATGATTTTTACATCATTGCGCCTGGGTTAGCGTCATTATAACGCTTAGACACTGCTGACCAGTCGATTACATTAAAAAATGCTTGAACGTAATCAGGTCTTCTGTTTTGATAGTTTAAGTAGTACGCATGTTCCCATACATCCAAACCTAAAATTGGTGTTCCGTCTTCAGGTACTACATCCATCAAAGGATTGTCTTGGTTTGGTGTAGAACAAACGAATAATTTATCGTTGCTGTCTGCACACAACCATGCCCAACCAGAACCAAAACGAGTTCCTGCTGCTGCTGCAAATTCTTTCTTAAAAGCATCAAAAGAACCAAAGTCTCTGTCGATTGCTTTTGCAATGTTTAATTTGCTAGATGGTTCTCCACCTCCATCTGGAGACATTACTGACCAAAATAAAGAGTGGTTATAAAATCCTCCACCATTATTTCTAACTCCAGCAGAGTATTGAGAAACATTTGCTAAAATATCTTCGATTTTCTTACCTGCTAAATCAGTTCCTTCGATAGCAGCATTTAATTTTTTAGTGTAACCAGCGTGGTGCTTTCCGTGGTGGATTTCCATTGTTCTAGCATCAATATTTGGTTCTAACGCATCTTTTGCATATGGTAATGCAGGCAATTCAAAAGCCATATTTTTATTAATTTTTAAGGTTTATTAAACTAATTCTTTATGTGTAATTTTAAAACAGGCGTAAATATAATAAGTTTCGGGGAAAGGCGAGGAAAATAAAAATAAATGAGTTCTTAGGGGTTATTATAAATTATTGGAAGTTATTTTCGACAAATAGAAAATTTAGAGGCAATTAGAGTAAGTGTATTTAGATAGTCAGATAAAAAATTGATATTACAAAGAATATTATGACTATCTAATTTAGACTAATATCCCTCAAAAACTTCAATCCCCTTTTCCAAAATCTAACCATCCATTATAAAAACTGAATACAGAGACTTACTTTTGCAACTTCAATTACTAAATCTAAGTTATTTGTACATTCAAAAAATAAAATTAACCAATTTTAAAAATTATGAATCGCAGACAGTCGATTTTTCTACCAAGGTCAATTGTATTGTTGGATTAAACGGTATGGGTAAAACCAATATGTTGGATGCTATTTATTACTTGTGTATGTGTAAAAGTCATTTTGGGGTAAGTGATAGTTATATCAAAAAACATAAAGAGCCCTTTTTTAGAGTAGAAGGTCATTTTAAAAAAGGAAGCAAAAACTATCAAACTGTTGCGAAAGTAATCCCAAAAGAGAAAAAAACATTTGAGCTAAATAAAGTGCCCTATGATACCCTAGCGGAACACATCGGGCTATTTCCAGTGGTCATGATAACTCCTTTTGATGTGGAATTGGCTTTGGAAGGAAGTGAAGTGCGTAGAAAATTTTTAGATAATACGCTTTCTCAGTTAGATTCGACTTATTTAAAAGCATTGATTCAATACAATCGGCTGTTAAAACAAAGAAATGCTACCTTAAAGCAATTTGGCGAAAACAGAAAGGTTGAACATAGTTTGTTGGATATTTTTGATGAACAGATGGAGGCCCCTGCAGTATTAATCCATGAGAAACGAAAGGCGTTTAGCGACCTGTTTATCCCCATTTTTCAAGAATTTTATAAAATAATTTCTAATGACCAAGAAAGTGTCAATTATACTTATCGGTCTCATTTGAATGACAATACATTAGTTGATTTACTAAAAGAAAATCGACAAAAAGACATTATCTTACAACGGTCTACTATTGGCATTCACAAAGATGATTTGATTTTTAAAATTGAAGATTTTCCTTTGAAAAAATATGCCTCTCAGGGGCAAACAAAATCCTTTATTTTAGCCTTAAAATTAGCGCAATACGAATTATTGAGAAAACAAAAAGATTGTTCGCCCCTATTGCTTTTGGATGATATTTTTGATAAACTTGATAAACAAAGAGTTACTCAATTATTACAATTGTTATTTGAAAAAGATTTTGGGCAAATTTTCTTTTCCGATACCCACGAAAACCGATTGTCAGATATTTTGACTAATTTCAACAAAGATTTTAAGCGATTTATTCTTGAGGAAGGGAAAGTAGTGGTGAGTGGTGAGTTGTGAGTGGTTAGTTGAAAAATGGAGTCTTTTCTTAAAAATAGTCGATAATAAAGATTGTGGACAATCAATTTAACTGTATCGTTTCAATTAATAGTGATAAGTGACTGTAGTGAATGGACAAGTAATTAACCACTCACAACTAACCACTTACCACTCACAACTAAAAACCTTGGCTTTAAAAAAATACAACGACCAACCTATTTCTGAAGTAATTAAAGAATTGATTGCTAAAAATAATTGGAAATCAAAACTTTATCAGAACAAGGTGAAAGAAATTTGGTTATTACAGATGGGACCTTCCATTGGAAGTTACACCAAGGAAATAAAATTGCGGGGCAAAAAGTTATATATTAGTATTTCTTCTGCACCTTTACGGCAAGAATTGGCGTACAGTAAAACCAAAATAATCGATTTAATCAATAGTGGGTTAGAAGAAGAATATGTAACCGATGTGATAATTCGTTGAGGGTTAAGTGTCTTCGAATAATTAAGGAAAAGTTAGTACTTAATTGAAAAAAAATATATACTTTTAAGGTGAACATTTGACAAAACTTGCGAATTTTCGCTGGTTAGGAAAAAAATTAATAAACTATTATTTATATGGCGCAAGCAGTTAAGAACGGTACCACAGCAAGCAAAAGAAAAACGCCCACGAAGCGTACAAAGAAACCAAGCTATACTAAAGAACAGTATTTAGAGTGGTTTACTTTAATGTTAAGAATTAGAAAGTTTGAAGAGAAAGCACTTCAAATGTATGGGATGCAAAAAATTCGTGGTTTCTGCCACGTTTATATTGGTCAAGAAGCAATTGCAGCTGGACTAGAATCTGCTTTGATTGAAGGAGACTCAATAGTTACTGCTTACCGTCAACACGGAATTGCATTGGGAAGAGGAGTAACGATGGATGCTGCCATGGCAGAATTGTATGGTAAGGAAACTGGAATCGTTAAAGGAAAAGGTGGCTCGATGCACTTTTTTGATAAAGACAATAATTATTTTGGTGGAAACGGTATCGTTGGCGCTCAAATTCCAATTGGTACAGGTATCGCTTTTGCAGAAATGTATAAAGGCACCAATAATCTATGTGTAACCATGTTTGGAGACGGAGCTTCTCGTCAAGGCGCTTTGCACGAGTCTTGGAATATGGCGATGTCTTGGAATATCCCAGTTTTGTATATCGTTGAAAATAATGGATATGCAATGGGAACTTCTGTTAGTAGAACGTCCAATGTCGTAGAATTATCTCAGATGGGTGCCTCTTACAGTATGCCTAGTGAGTCGGTAGATGGGATGGACCCAGCGGCGGTACACGATGCCGTTACAAGAGCCGCTGCGCACATTAGAGCGGGTAAAGGTCCTTACTTCTTAGAAATTAAGACGTATAGATATAAAGGTCACTCCGTTTCTGACCCAGCGAAATATCGAACAAAAGAAGAAGTAAAGCAATATAAAGACATCGACCCGATAAAAACATCGGAGAAAATGTTGATGACTAAATATAAAGTTAGTGCAGAAGAAATAAAGGATATTAAAAAAGCTGTTAATGACGAAGTCGCTGCTTCTGTGAAGTTTGCGGAAGCTTCTAAATTTCCTGATGTTTCTGAATTGTACACCGATAATTATACACAGGAGGATTATCCATTTTTGGAGTAATGAGAATAGAGAATAGAGAGCAGAGAATAGAGACCATAAATTAACATGCCAAGAAATAATCAGTTACTTTCGAAAATTAGGGTGTTAAAGTTCTAAGGCCTGTATTTCCCAAGAGTAATCTCTAATCTCTCAATGAAATGAAGGGTTTTCTTATAAAAATTCCATACTAAGCGTTCCTAATAAATTTTGCCGTATCGAACGGCAAAATTTATAAAAAAGGGATTTAAAGGGTGAGCTAAAATAGATTTTCTCCGAAGATCTATTTTAGCTCACCCTTTAAAAACCTTTTTTGATTTGATTGGACTCGATGTCCAATCAAATCAATACTAAAGCAGGTGTTTTCATTTTTATAAGAAAACCCTACAATGAAATTGTCTCTAATCTCTACTCTAAATAAAATATAGAAACCTTTTGAAGGTTATCATTAATTTTTAGTAAAAAATAGGGATTTTATAACTAGAAATTGTCGAAACATAAAAAAAATAGGAGCGTAATTAATTGCGCTCCTATTTTTTTTGCATTGAAAAATATATCTTTGCGAAAATTTTTTAATTATCTTTTTTCTAAAAGACTATAAATAATTGAAAAACAATTAATTAGGAAGTTTTTTTTAGTACAACTAAATATTTCATTTTAAATAAAAATACATTCTGCCATGGCAAGAAGAAGAAAACAGAAGCAATCCGAAGATACTTTAGTGGATTTAGTAGATGTAAAAGACAACGCATCCGACTTTTTAGAAACCAATCAAAAGAACATTCTTGGCATTTTAGCTGGTTTAGTGTTGATTGTTGGTGGATATATTTTCTACACGCAATTTGTACAAGCGCCTAAAGAAAAAGATGCTGCAGCTCAAATGGTTCAAGCACAAGCAATGTTTGAAAAAGATTCTTTTGCCTTGGCGTTGACTAATCCAGGTGGAGGATTCATGGGATTCTTAGATATTATCGATGACTTTGGTGGAACAGCAGTAGCAAATTCTGCTCAATACTATGCAGGTATTTCTTATTTACAATTAGGTCAATTTGATGCGGCTATTGATTATCTTGGTGCATTTGACCCAGAAGGTACTGTTTTGGCATATACTAAGTATGGTGCAATGGGTGATGCTTATGCTGAAAAGAATGATTTTTCTAGTGCATTAAGTAGCTATAAAAAGGCAGCAAACGCTGGTGATAATGAAGTCTTAGCTGCATATTATTTGAAAAAAGTAGGATTATTGCATGAAAAGCAAGGTCAACCTGCTGAAGCAAAAGCTGCTTTTGAAAAAATTAAAAACGATTATCCAGCTTCTCAGGAAGGAACGGATATTGATAAATATATTGCACGAGTAGAAGCTAAAGGCTAAGACTCGCATTCATTTTACATCAAAAGGGATACTCCTGTACTTAATAGGGCTATCCCTTTTCTTTTAGGCTGAAAGGCGTAGGGGCCGATAGGCGGATAGGCGTAGTCTCCTTGCCTTTTACCCTCTTTGCCCTTCCGCCTCTCAGCCTTTCCACCTTTCATCCTCTAAACCTACAAACTATGGCATCCGCATTAAAAAACTTATCAAAATACGATGAATCTAAGTTACCTGATATTGAAGATAAATCTTTCGGTATTGTGGTGGCAGATTGGAACGAACACATTACTCATGCCTTATACGAAGGCTGTTATGATACCTTAATCAAACACGGTGCGCAAGAAGAAAATATCCATACTGTTCAAGTTCCGGGAGCTTTCGAATTAACGACTGCTGCTGCAATGTTGACTCAAAGACATCAAGTCGATGCCGTTATCTGTTTGGGTTGTGTCATCAAAGGGGAAACGACACATAATGAATACATCAATCATTCGGTCGGAATGGGCTTAACCAATTTGGGGATTGCTACTGCCAAACCATTTATTTTTGGCTTGTTGACACCGAACACCGAACAGCAAGCATTAGACCGTGCGGGAGGAAAATATGGCAATAAAGGAGTCGAAGCTGCCGTTACTGCTATACGAATGGCTGACCTAAAACAGAATTTAGGAAAACGAAAGAAAAAAATTGGTTTTGGATAGCTATTTGATATTGAGTATGTCTAAAATTTCAACCTACTAATAATCAGCGAAATATCACATTTGCTAAAAAATGATTGCGTGATTGTAAGATTTTGTGATTGAAGTTTGGGGCAAAAAACAATCACACAATCATGCCATCACACAATTTCATCGAAAGACGGATGAATATTTCCTATTTTCCAACTTAAACAAATAATATTTTTAGACATACGCTTAAAAAATAATTAATCTCTCAATAACTCCTCAACATTTTATACTCATGAAACTCCCCCTAATTACACTCTTATTCAGTGTGTTAATTCAAATTTTCACCTTTGCCCAAGATAGCGAAAATGTCAGTTTGTATGGGCAATTCAATCGGGGCGAAGCTCGATATTCTGGTAGCTGGGCATATATTGATTTAGAAACTAGACAAGAATATGCTTTATTAGGTGGAAAAACGGGAACTTCCGTTTATAGTATTGATAATCAACCTATTACTGAATTGGGCTTTATCGAAGGTCCTTCTTCTAATTGGAGAGAAATTACAGTACTTGGCAAATATGCTTACGTAACTACTGAAGGTTCGGGAACGGGAGAAGGCATGCAAATTATTGATTTAACCAATTTACCAGATAGCATTAGTTTAGTAAATACTTACACGGAGACTTTTACTCGTGGCCATATTATCCAACGAGACATTTACAGCGAGGCTCCCTATTTGTATATCATGGGGACTTGTGGCAATTGTGGAGTCAATATCTTAGATGTTACCGACCCTGTCAATCCTAGAGAAATTAGTACTTATTCACCAGGTTATTATATTCATGATGCCCATGTAAAAGGAGATTATTTGTACGCCTCTGCTTTTGTTGAGGGCACCATTGACATTGTTGATATTTCCGATAAATTCAACCCTACCCTTGTTGCGCAAATCGAAACAACTGGCGGCAACACTCATAGTTCTTGGACTACAGAAGACGATAAGCATCTAATCATTAGCTTAGAAAAAGATGGGCTGCCTGCAAGAATCTGGAATATTGAAGACTTGTCCAATTTATATGAAGTCGCTACTTATACCGCAAATAGTGCAAGTTTAACCCACAATCCTTATGTCAGAGGAAATTATACTTTCTTTTCTCATAATACGGAAGGTCTGAGAGTGGTTGATACTAAAGACCCAAGTGTGCCAGTAGAAGTGGGCTATTATGATACTTTTGATGGCATAAGTGGTGGATTTAGTGGTTTATGGTCCGCCTGTCCTTACTTTCCATCGGGTAAAATTATTGGTGGTAATCGAGAAGATGGCTTGTACGTCTGGACGTTTAATAATGCTCGAGCTGGTCGATTTTACGCAGTTGTTACAGATGAAATTTCGCAGGAGATAATACCCAATGCTAAGGTCTTTATTCACAAAATGGATATTACGCTTTCCCCTGACTTAGATAATGTCTATAAATTTGGCGCTTTACCAGGTAGTTTTAGAGTGGAAGTTTCAGCGGAAGGCTATGAATCTGTCTTACAAGATATTAGAGTTGAACCCGGCGATAGTTTAGCCATAAATTTTCAACTAAAACCGACAAGTGTTGGCATTTTTGACCTCACCCAACATTTACCTACCTTAAATATCAGCCCCAATCCTTTTACCGAATTCACTGTTTTGGATTTACGAAATTTTGAAAAAGCCGCTTATTTACGTGTTTTTGATAGTTTTGGACAACTGGTCAGAACTGAAAATGTAGTTGGGGGGAATTATCACATTTTAGACCGAGAAAATCTTGAGGCTGGCGTCTTTATCTTTATGGTCTATGGAAGAGAAAATGAGTTGTTAGGGAATCAGAAGGTAGTCTGTAATTAGTGGTTAGTAGTAAATATTTAGTGGTTAGTGATGAGCGGTAAATACTAAAAACTTACCACTCACCACTAACAACTTATTTCAAGCTACCAATCATATTCTCAGGTCTCACCCATTCATTAAATTCTTTCTCCGTCAAATAGCCTAATTCTATGGCTGCTTGCTTTAGTGTTTTATCTTCTTTGTAGGCTTTTTTAGCAATAGTTCCTGCCTTATCATAGCCAATTTTCGTATTTAATGCCGTCACCAACATCAAGGAATTATCTAAATGTTCTTTGATTCTTTTTCGGTTCGGCTCAATACCTTTGGCACAATTATCATTGAAACTTCTCGCTGCATCTCCAATTAATTGAGCAGACATTAAGAAATTAAAAATCATCATTGGTTTGAAGACATTCAATTCAAAATGACCAGTTGCTCCTCCAATATTAATTGCCACATCATTACCCAATACTTGCGCCATACCCATTGTCAAAGCTTCTGCTTGGGTAGGATTGACTTTACCGGGCATAATAGACGACCCTGGCTCATTCGCTGGAATTATTAACTCACCAATACCAGACCGAGGGCCAGAAGCCAACATTCTAATATCGTTTCCGATTTTCATTAAAGAAACGGCTACTGTTTTTAATGCACCATGCGATTCTACAATTGCATCATGAGCCGCCAATGCTTCAAACTTATTCTTAGCCGTTTTAAAAGGCAATCCCGTTAATTCAGCTATATGTTTTGCAACTAACTTATCGTAGCCTTTAGGCGTATTTAATCCCGTTCCAACAGCCGTTCCACCCAAAGCTAATTCGCCTAAATGCTTTAAGGTATTTTTGATTGCTGCTATACCGTGGTCCAATTGAGAAACATAACCAGACAACTCCTGTCCTACCGTCACTGGTGTCGCATCCATAAAGTGAGTACGACCAATTTTTACCACCTTGGCAAATTTCTTAGATTTTTTATTTAAAGTATCTCTTAATCCTTGTAATCCCGGTAAAGTCACCTCCATGACCATCTTATATGCCGAAATGTGCATTGCGGTCGGAAAGGTATCATTAGACGATTGTGATTTATTAACATCATCATTGGGGTGCAAATATTTCTTTTCGTCCGTCAATTTTCCTCCTTGCACTACGTGACCACGATTCGCAATTACCTCATTGACATTCATATTGGACTGTGTGCCAGAACCTGTCTGCCAAACCACTAAAGGAAATTGGTCATCTAATTCCCCGTTTGAAATTTCGTCACAAACTTTACCAATCAACTTTGATTTCTTCTTTGGCAAAACACCCAATTCTGCATTGGTCATCGCCGCCGCTTTTTTCAAAATAGCAAAGGCTTGAATCACTTCTTTTGGCATTTTCTGCCCACCAATCTTAAAGTTTTGGGTAGAACGTTGCGTTTGAGCCGCCCAGTATTTATCTGCTGGCACATCAATATAACCGATACTATCTTTCTCTTTTCTAAATTTCATAGTCGAAACTAAAATTTGGTTGATAAAATGGAGAACAGGCAATTTACCTTGTTCGTTTTATAAAACAGGCGCAAAGGTAAAATGTTTTATGTTGGATTGTTAGCATAGCGCCCAAAAAATTAGTTCCTAATTATCAAGTGTCTCTCCTCAAGATTATAGTAGATGCGGTGTCAAAGAAGCAAAAAAGAACCGTATAAAGTTCCCTGTATACGGTTCTTTATGAATGGTTAAGCAATTTCGGTTATCAAGTCCGCTTTACTTTTTCTAACTTTTTTAAGATTGACTAACCAGTCTTTGTCCGCTTGTCTATAACCTAAAGTAAGAATAACACAACTTCTCAATCCTTTCTCTTTTAAACCTAAAATCTCATCTAATTTCGGTGGAACAAAACCTTCGATTGGGGTAGCGTCTACTCCCTCAAATGCTGCAGCAATAATCGCGTGTCCAAAAGCAATATAGGCTTGTTTAGCCGCATGGTTAAAATTTACCTCCGCCTCTTTTTGAGGATAAGTGCTTAGTAACATCTGGCGGTAATTTTCCCAACCTTCGTTTTTAAACCCTCTAATCTCATTTGTTAAGTCAAATTGCTTGTTAATTCGGTCAGCAGTATAGGTATCCCAAGCAGCAAAAACCAATAAATGAGAACAATCCGTTATCACCGATTGATTCCATGCTATAGGTCTAATCTGCTCTTTCACTTCCTGATTAGTAATCACAAACACCTCAAAAGGTTGTAATCCACTTGAGGTCGGCGCAAGGGATATTGCCTCTATAATATTATCCACTTTATCTTGCGGCACTTTTTGCCCATTCATAGCTTTGGCAGCATACCGCCACTTTAATTTGTCTATTAATTCCATTTTAATTTTTTATTAAAAATTGATGTAACTGTTCAGCAACCCACCCCCTGCCGGCTTCCCATCCTTTCGGTTCACCCGTACGGGTTCATCTTAAAATGGAGGGGAGTCGTCAAATTGGGAATTTTTGTACATTTATCTCACAAAATTTTCAGTTTGACGAAAAAATAGTCCCCTTCCTTTTAAAGATGAACCCGCAAGGGTGAACCGTAAGGATGGGTGGCTGGTTAGGGTTGGGTTGGTGAATAGTAACTAATTGATTATTATTTATTCACTTCTTTAAGCAGCGCATTTGCAGCTAATTTTCCAAACTCGTTAGCAGCTAAAGGACTCGCTCCTGTAATTAATTTTCTATCTATATGGCAAGTATTATCTGCTTCTTGATTAATAATGGTAACACCTAAGTTGGTTAATCGCTCTCCGAATTTCCAAGGCATATGACCAGGCATATAGCCAGTCACTGGTGTTTGCTCATTAATAGCATCTGGAAACGCTGCAATTTTGTAGCCGTTATAAATAAAAGACGCTTTATCGGCATCCAAACTAGCTGCAAGCAATGCTGATGGACCATGGCAGATAGCCAGCATATGCAGGTCTTTCTTTAATGCAAAAGTAAATGCTTGTTATAAGAAAAAAATTGACCTATGGTAAGAAATTATTTTTTAATTTTTTCAACTCTAATTCGACTTAAACTTTCTTGTGTGACGCCTAAATAAGAAGCGATATGGTAATTTCGAGTAAACTGTTCAATATCAGGATATTGCTTTAAAAATAAATCGTAGCGCTCTGATGCAGTCAATTGTAATTGGTTCAAAATCCGTTGGTGTAAACTAACCACATGTCTTTCTAAAAGATTTCTTAGAAAGGGTTCGTATTCTGGAAATTGGGTAAATATATTATTCAGTTTTTTGGCATTAAATACAATGACCGTAGATGCTTTAAGACATTCTATGGCTAGCGTTGCAGATTCATTATTATGAATGGCAATATAATCGCTAATCCACCAATCCTTTATTCCGAATTGCAAGGTATGCTCTTTGCCGTTCTTGTCAATACAATAGGACCTAAGACAACCATCTAATACAAAAAATACTTTATTGACCGTTGTTTGACCTTGTTTGATTAAGACTGTCCCTTTCGAAAAGGTCTTTTTCTCAGAAATAGCATAAAGGTATGCTTCTGCTTCGAGGCTTAAATCTTGATTGCTTTTTATTTTATTGATTAATGCTTTCAATGCTTCCTTTTCTATAAATTAATTTAAGGTTCGGAGAAGTAACTCGGATTTTTAGGCTGCAATATAATTAACAATTCGTATTACAATTTCAACACCCACAAAACTCCTCAGCCATCTGTATAACATCCGGAAAAAACTGATTAAACTCCTTTTCATACAAGTCATAATCTGCTTGCAAATGACTCACCGCATTGGCAAAATTAGATTTAAATTTAGTCCGCTTTTCCATTCGCTCAAAGGTATATTGTAAACCATCAATGGTTCCATATTTTTGCAGCCAGTCATTGGCAATCATATTGGGCACATATTTTTGCATTTTTATAGGTAAATCAGCTTGTCGTTCTTCAAGGACTTGGTACATTCTTTTAGCAAAATCAGGTAAGGTTTCATCAGTATATAAATGCCAATTATTAGCTAATAGATTGTCAAAAAAAACATCAATAACGACAGGTGAATACTTATGGTGATGTGGATGTAAACGTCGAGTAGATTGTCGGACAATCGGATGATTATCCGTAAAGGAATCAATTTGTCTATGTAGAAAAATACCTTGCTGAATACGCTCTGAATAATCAGCCACCTCTTTATTTCTAATGGAATCAGCGATAAAATTACCAATCATCAAGTCATCGTCATGACAGGAAAGAAAAAGATGGGCGAGGTAATTCATTAAATTGTTAATTGGTTATTGATGCATATTAAGTCTACAATCGCAAAAGTAAACTTAATATGAATCAATAACCAATTCGCGTAACTGTTCAGCAACCCACCCCCGCAAGGGTGAACCGTAAGGATGTGTGGCTGGTTAGGGATGGGTTGCTGAATAATAACCAATTAGCAATTATTACTCCTATTTGATAACCGTAGCTTGAACAATTTTTCCGAGCTACGGATTATACAACTTTATCAGCACAAGAAGAACTAGCAAAAGCATGCGGCTTCGCTTTGAACACAAAACCCATTCCTAAAATGTAGCCCATCGCCTCTTTGAGTGCGGCATTGGATTGGAAATTAGGGTCCGTATTAATATCTGCATGGACTTCTAATTCTATGTCGTGCAAATCCAATAAATCGCATAGTTTGTAAGCGATTTGAACAGATTGGGATACTTCCAAAATCATCCGTTCTTTGATAGACATTTTCTTTTGGTATTTGTAATTGCTAATGTACATAAAGCCACCCTTTTTCTCTCTTAGAAAAACGATGACCGTCGCAAATTCAACAATCTTTCCTCTAACTTGAGAATCCGTCCCGATACAAACCTTTAGTTTATGACCCGCTTCGGATTCTCGAATTAATGTTTTTTCTACAGCTTCTAAAATGGGCAATTCTATCTTTTGACCACTTAAACGCCTCCATTCCATGTCCATAAGTTTCTATTTTTAATTAATTTGGAATTAATGTATAAAGCTTACAATAAATTAGGGTACACCTTTAAGTTAGGTAATATTTATTTACATTTTATTCATTCTTCGATATTTAATAAATAAATGACAAAAAAATAACCTATTTCGTGTAGGTTGTTAGGTAAAAGCAAAATTATTGGTGAATTAGTTCCATAAAATTCTTTAAACTTTTATAGAGCCCAGCCCTCCCACTTTGTGGTTCACAAACGGTGTTTGTTTACCCCATTTTTGACCCGCCAACTAGAACAAAAATCTTAAAATTGAAAATGTACACCGTAGGCCGTCAGGTGGTTAGTTCAAAAGTGAAATTTTCACTTCTAGTTCCTGGCTAACTTATTTCTTAAATTACTGATTAACAACAACTTAGGAAGATTATCAAGAAAGAAACAGTCAGGAGAAATATTAATTTCATTATTCTAAACAATATTTTTACGTCTACTTTACCTCTATTCGATAAGATCGAACTGTTTAATAACCAATTTTGATGTCCATTTTAGAATTACTTTTCAATTAAAAAGCTGCAAAAACACAAGGTAAATACATGTTAGTTTTTATATGAAAAAAGATAAAATTTAAGCATACTATTAAGCATATCAATATTATATTCTCTTTAATTAGCTGATATACAGGATGTTATTTGCGTAATTTACTTTTAATCACTCTTTTGTGTATCTTAGTAATGGTAATTAATATGAATGCTACTTTTTTAATTGATACTTTTATCAAGAAATGGACAGCAGTTTTAAAATTATTTTGAACTAACCA
>CALLVC010000026.1 GCA_938010785.1 uncultured Saprospiraceae bacterium | reverse complement strand
ACTCTATTTACATATACCCTTTTGCAAGCAAGCTTGTCATTATTGTAATTTCCATTTTTCCACTTCATTAAAACAGAAAGATGGAATGGTCAAAGCCATTTTACAAGAATTAGCACTTCAAAAAGACTATTTGCAAGGTGCTACGCTGGATACCATCTATTTTGGCGGTGGCACCCCTTCCCTATTGACGCAAGAAGAATTATTAATAATTTTTGACAAAATAAAGGAACTGCATCCTCTTGCGGTGGATGCAGAAATTACTTTGGAAGCCAATCCTGATGATTTATCTAAGCAAAAATTAGCCGAACTAAAAAATACACCAATCAATCGCTTGAGCATTGGCATTCAGTCTTTTTTTGAAAAGGATTTAACATTTATGAATCGGGCGCATAATGCAGCAGAAGCAAAAAATTGTATTCAGCATGCGCAAGAGATGGGCTTTACTAATTTGACCATTGACTTAATTTATGGCACTCCAACAACTTCTAACGAAGCATGGCAGCAAAATATTCAAACCGCACTAGATTTTGATATTCCTCATATTTCGTGCTATTGTATGACCGTTGAACCTAATACGGCATTAGACCATTTTGTCAAAAAAGGAAAAGCGGAACCTGTAGACGAAGAAAAAGCAGCGCACCAATTTGAAATGCTCATGACTACTTTAAAATCAGCGGGTTATGAACATTATGAAATATCAAACTTTGCTAAACCAGACTGGCATGCTCGCCATAATTCTAATTATTGGTTAGGAGCCGATTATTTAGGAATTGGGCCGTCTGCCCATTCTTTTAATGGCAAAAGTCGGCAATGGAATGTGGCTAATAATGCCCAATATATCAAAGCATTAAGTACTCAAAAAACGGCTTTTGAGGTAGAAACCTTAAGCAAAGAACAACAATACAACGAGTATATTTTAACCGCATTGCGAACAAAATGGGGGTGTGATTTAGCAAAAATCGAAAATTGGGGAGCATCCTTTAAACACCATTTCGAAAAAATCAGTAAAAGCTATTTAAAGAGTCAATTGATTCAACAAAAAAATAATATTTTTACCTTGACGGATAAAGGAAAACTCTTAGCAGATAGAATAGCGATGGAGTTATTTATGGATTAGACTTATTACCCTTTGAAAAATAATTGTGCAATATAAACTACCAAAAATAGATATTGACAAAGAAGCCATTCGGGCTTTTTTCAAAACGGATAGAGGTATTCTACTAATCAGTATGGGTATATCTTTGCTATTTTGGTTACTGGTCAAACTATCTCAAAACCATAAAGCCAATCGACAAGTTTCCATTTCTTATACCTTACCCAAGGATATGTCCTTTGTTACCATTCCACCAGACCAAGTACGCGTCACACTCGAAGGAAGAGGATGGGATTTAATGTACGATTATTTTGGTCGTAGAAATAATACGGTCAACTTTGATTTAGCCAGCACTGTTTTACAAAACATCACCAATAATCAGCTCAAAGGAAGAATGGTAGACAACACAAAGTCTACCAATATAACAGTCGAGGATATGAGTTTTGATTATATTTCCATTGAATTAGGGGAAAGTTCCACCAAAAAAGTACCCGTAATTTTAGACCATCAATTAAATTTTGCGGCAGAGCATCAACTCCAATCTGCCATTCAATTAACGCCTGATAGTATCATCCTAAGCGGTCCCAATACTATTTTAGAGAATTATACAGGATGGCCGACTACCTTGTTATCACTCGAAAATCTGAAAAGTACTATAACTCGTCCTGTAGCACTCCAGCCCAACAATAAGCCCCAAATAAAACTATCGGAGTCTATTGTACAGGTCCATATTCCTGTGGAACAATTCACTGAAAAGTCGATATTTGTGCCTGTAATGGTGAAAGGTGCACCAGACAGTTTGAAGGTATTTCCTAATAAAGTAAAGACAAATTTTGTCGTTGGTTTAAGTCGATATGATTCCATTTCAGAGAAAAATTTCCAGTTAGAAGTTGACCTAAAAGGTGTCCCGATTAATCAATCCAATAATACCGCTCCAATTCTCTTAACACAAAAGCCAAGAGATGTAAAAAATGTGCAGTTTTCACCAAAATCCGTACAATTTCTTTTTGTAAAAGAATAAAAAGTCAGAAAATTTATTGGTTAAGATTAAGAAAATAATGTGCTGTTTTTTTCAATTGGTAGCACAGAATTTATTCTGTTCTGTCGAAGGACTTTAGTCCGATAAATAACTAAAATCAAGGTCTGAAGACCTTGAAACAGGACAGGATGAATCCTGCGCTACCAGTTAAAACCGCACTTTATTTAATTAATTCCAATTAATAAATTATGATAAAAAAAATAGCCAAATGGATTGGAATATTAATTCTAAGTATTTCTTTACTTGTAGGTCTTTTTATTTATTAGATAGTCAGATAAAAAATTGATATTACAAAAAATATTATTGTAATTTGGGTGCAATCGGGCTTTGTCCCCAAGTCCCGCTAGGGACTAAACATAGGTAGGCAATAAATTATAGAATTGCACCATTAAATCGTGCCGTA
>CALLVC010000025.1 GCA_938010785.1 uncultured Saprospiraceae bacterium | reverse complement strand
GACGCCAATGCTGTTTTTGAGTTAGTGGAAGACTTTAACGCTTCTAATCATTTACTTAGGGGAACCAACCAAAGTGCCGTGCAGTCTGTAGATGGTCTTGGACAAATTCTTTTAGGAGAAATGGACGCTGTTGAATTTACCTCCTCTAATACTTTTATAGATTTGCCTACTTCGGGTGGATTACCTGTTTTTCTAGAAATAGATTATAAAAATAATGTGGCTTTTGAAATCGGATTAGTGGGCATCAACGACAATCCTAATAGCCCCATAAATGCAACTAGTTATAAAGTTACTTTGTGTCCAATTAACCGTTGGAACAAGGTCTATATCAACTTTCAAGAAGATTTACAGGTCTCTCAATTACCTAGCTACAAATTAGCTTTTAGAGTATCTACTGAAGATTTAGGTTGTGGTGGTGCAGCAGTGACTAATCCTGAAGTCTTAATTGATAATGTAAAATTCATCCGTCTAAAAAATTGAGTCAACGTCGCCAATATATTGATACTCGAAATTATAAAATTGTTGATTTTATAATGGCCATGCTCGCTTGGGCATGTTTTTATGTCTATCGGAAAGTCATTTCAGAGGAAGTGCCGCTGGACCAAACTGTTGTACAAGATGAAAATTTATACATAGGCATTCTAGTCATTCCCATTGGCTGGATTTTATTATACTCCATTTTTGACCGCTACCAAGATATTTATCGACTTTCTCGTTTGGCTACTTTGTGGCGCACTTTTTTATTGTCTTTCCTCGGAGTGTTTTTTTTGTTTTTTGCGCTTATTCTGGATGACGTTATTCAATCTTACACCACTTATATTACTTCTTTTTTTGCACTACTAAGTATCCATTTTTTCTTGACGGCCATTGCTAGAATGATTTTAATTACTCGCGCAAAACGCAGGTTAGTTAAAGGATTGGTCAGTTATAATACCCTAGTTATTGGTGGCAACCAGAATGCTATTGACCTCTATGAGGAAATTAAACATTTGAAAATGCCAACGGGTAACCACTTTATTGGGTTTATTGATTCTAATGGAAATAGTAAAAATGAATTGGCCAAATACCTTCCCGTTTTAGGCAGAATCAAAGATATTAATCAAGTCATCAAAGACCATGAAATAGAAGAAGCTATTATCGCTATAGAGACTTCTGACCATAATAAAATCAAGGAAATATTAGATGCCCTCGCCGATTTTGAGGAGGAAGTATATACCAGAATTATTCCTGACATGTATGATATTTTGTTGGGGACCGTCAAAATGACCCACGTCTTTGGTGCAGTTTTGATTGATATTCAACAAAACCTAATGCCTCGCTGGCAACAGACGGTCAAACGATTTCTAGATGTCTCGGCTAGCCTATTTATGTTAATTCTATTAGCGCCTTTGTATTTATACATTGCCTTAAAAGTAAAACTCTCCTCTGATGGCCCTATCTTCTACCAACAAGAACGAATTGGCTTAAATGGAAAACCCTTTAATATTTTTAAGTTCCGCTCCATGTTTCTGGATGCCGAACAAAATGGCCCTCAATTGTCCATTGACAATGATAATCGGTGTACGCCTTGGGGGGCCGTTATGCGAAAATGGCGCTTGGATGAATTGCCTCAATTTTGGAATGTCCTCAAGGGAGATATGTCCCTCGTTGGTCCTCGTCCTGAACGACAGCATTATATTGATGAAATTGTAAAAATTAGTCCGCATTATCGCCACTTATTAAAAGTTCGCCCTGGGATTACCTCTTGGGGGCAAGTCAAATATGGCTATGCTTCTAGCATTGACGAAATGGTGCAACGCCTGCGTTTTGATATTTTGTATATCGAAAATCGGTCCTTGGCGCTCGATTTTAAAATTATGTTTTATACCCTACGGGTTTTGCTACAAGGAAAAGGGAAATAGCTTTTTTTAGTGGTGAGTTGTAAGTGGTTAATCTGCGCTGCTGCAAACTGTTACTGCATACTACTACTCTACTGCATACTGCTACTAATATTATTGCTTATAGCCAATCCTTCCCGTCCCTCTTTAATCTACCAATAAAGATGATACTCAAATTTAAAATCATTAAACCGAAAATTAATACGCCCCATTGATTCATGGTAGGAATGGGAATCCTACATTTTGCTACCTTTATCAAAGCTGCTCCGCTTTCAGTCAGACCATCCAAATTTAAACAGTACGCTATATGATTTTCGGCTAGCTCAATTTGAGCAATATCATTCTTATTGGTATCCTCCCGAATAGTTTCTAGATATGCTACTAGACTTGAAGGAGTATTGGCATTCGCATAAGAAAGCCCATAAACATTATACACTCCTTCCGAAAGTACGCTAAAATCGAAAATTCCAGTCGTTGTAATCTGCAAGATGGTGCTGTCTTTATTGGTCAATAAAAAAGCATATTGAAAATCTGCGCCATTCGGTTCTTGTTCATTTACTGCATTATAATTGACCGTAAATACGCCTAAATCTTCTTTCAAACAAATCCTATTATTGTCCAACTCCGAAGGTGGAATGATAACTCCTGCAGCTGCCCGACAACAAGCTGTATTACTCAATGAAATATTCGTTTTTCCAACTATCTCACAATTGTCTGATGGTCGTTTATAAATAAAAAAATAGTCTTGATTAGCTACTGGCACAAAAGTTAGCGGACTAACCTGCACTATTCGTCGAAGTGCGGTTGGCAATAAGGTAGGGTCTGCTTCATACCACGCTATATTTCCAATCGTGCTGGCAGTTCCATTGATAACCGTACTGTTATCATTGATTGTTAAAAGTATATCTGTCTCCAAATTGATACTTTCTGAACCATCTTCACAAACGACTGC
>CALLVC010000024.1 GCA_938010785.1 uncultured Saprospiraceae bacterium | reverse complement strand
TTTTAATTAAATTCAATGTTTGTTCAAAGTGCTGTTGAGTGTTTGTTTGTTCTAATAGTGTTACTGAATGTTTGTTCGTAGTTTTTAATTAAATTCAATGTTTGTTCAAAGTACTGTTGAGTGTTTGTTTGTTCTAATAGTGTTACTGAATGTTTGTTCGTAGTTTTTAATTAAATTCAATGTTTGTTCAAAGTACTGTTGAGTGTTTGTTTGTTCTAATAGTGTTACTGAGTGTTTGTTCGTAGTTTAAAACCAAAATTTGCTTCAATAATTTTAAAATGATTGTGGGGAATACTGAGTGTTTGTTCAAGCCCGCCTAATTTCAGGCAGTTTTTGTTTTAGTGTGAGTGTTTTTATTTTCTACTAGGTGTTTGTTCTTTAACTCAGTGTTTGTGGTAAGTTTTGTTTTTATCTTAAGAGGGGAAAAATTGGTGGGGAGAAAAGATTGTTTGTGTTTGTTTGATGATACAAATATAGAGCGCATTAGTGTCACTGTCAAGCGTTTTCAAAAGTTTTTTAGAAAAAAAATCATAAATTTATTTTTCATAACTCATTGTGACATAGTTAATTATGAAAATCAACCCATATTATAAAATTATTAAAACCATAAATTATTAATCATCAATTTTTTAGTTAAAACAGCCATTTATAAAAATGATTTTTTTTCTAAAAAAACTTTTTTTAATAATTCTAAATAAAATTCAATTTTTTTTTAAAAAATAATTCTAAATCTACTTTTATAAAAATCGTGACAGGGTTTTTCGTATAAAAATACCGTTCAAAAAACAACAAATAATTGATAATCAATTAGTTATTAAAAATTCACAAAAATTCCCGTTTATCTAATCAAAACTAAACTCAAAAATTACTTTATAAAAAATAACCCTCTTTTTCCTTGTCACAAATTATAACTATTGAATTTTTGCTGAATTTCATCTGTTTTGTGTGTTTTTTCCTATTTCTAGCTAAGTCTACCTATAACTTAAAGTCATGGAAGTGCTTGATGTGATTATCCCGCTTAATTAAAAAGAGACTTCCTTTTCTTATTTCCTTTTCTTATTTTTAGCCTTCTAAAAAAGTAGCGGTAGAAATTACAGCTTATGTTCTTCTACATGACTACTTAAACTTTGTATCGTAATTAAAAATAAATCCATCGTATGAAATATGTTTTAGCACTCGACCAAGGCACTACTAGTTGTAGAGCCATTCTATTTAATAAAAAAGGGAATATTGCTGCCGTAGAGCAACAAGAATTTACCCAAATCTTTCCCAAACCAGGATGGGTGGAACATAATGCGCAAGAAATCTGGCAGACTCAATTAAAAGTAGCTCAAGCCGTTTTGAAAAATAATGAGGTCTCTGGTGACCAAATTGATGCCATTGGTATTACTAATCAAAGAGAAACCACCGTCATTTGGGATAAAAAAACGGGAGAACCTATTCATAATGCTATCGTCTGGCAAGATAGACGAACGGCTTCCTTTTGCGATGAACTGAAAGAAGAAGGTTGGGAACCTTATATAAGGACTAATACGGGTTTAGTCATTGATGCCTATTTTTCTGGTACGAAAGTAAAATGGTTATTAGACAATGTGCCCGGCGCTCGTAAAAAAGCAGAAAACGGAGAATTACTTTTTGGAACCATGGACAGTTGGTTAGTCTGGCTACTCACAGGTGGCAAACAACATGTAACAGATTACTCCAATGCTTCCAGAACGCTCCTATTTAATATAAGAGATTTAAAATGGGATAAAGAAATCCTCAAAAGATTTGATATTCCTGCTAAGATGTTGCCGAAAGTAAAACCGTCTAGTCATATATATGGTAAGACCGTCAAAAAACTTTTTGGTGCTACCATTCCTGTTGCGGGTATGGCTGGTGACCAACAAGCAGCCCTATTCGGTCAAGCGTGTTTGGAAAAAGGAATGGCGAAGAATACTTATGGAACAGGTTGTTTCATGCTCATGAATACAGGAGAAACACCCGTAGAATCTAAAGCGGGTTTATTAACGACTATCGCTTGGGGTCTTGACGGCAAAGTAACCTACGCTTTGGAAGGTAGTGTTTTCATCGCAGGGGCAGCTATCCAATGGTTGCGTGATGGCTTAAAAATATTAGATGCTGCACCCGATTCTGAATTCTTTGCGAATAAGGTGGATGATAATGGTGGCGTATACGTTGTGCCTGCTTTTGCTGGTTTAGGTGCGCCCTATTGGGATATGTATGCAAGAGGGGCCATCTTTGGATTGACCCGAGGTTCTGAAAAAGGACATATTATTAGAGCCACTCTGGAATCTTTAGCTTATCAAACCAGAGATGTCTTAGATGCTATGGAAAAAGATTCAGGGGTTCCTTTGGCTGCCTTGAGAGTTGATGGAGGGGCTTGTGCTAATAATCTATTGATGCAATTCCAATCGGATATCTTAAAAACAAAAGTAGAACGACCTGTCATTATTGAAACAACTGCCTTAGGTGCTGCTTACTTAGCAGGGCTGGCAACTGGCTTTTGGAAAAAATCTGATATTACGAAAGGCTGGCAAATTGATAAAACGTTCAAGCCTAAAATGAAAGCGGCAGACCGTAAGAAATTATATGCTGGCTGGCAAAAGGCAGTAAAGCGAACGATGGATTGGGAGAAGGAGGAATAAATAGAGCAAATTAGGGCGAACGAAAAGTCGTTTTTATAATATGTAATCGACTGTTAAAAGTTAAAAAATGCTAAAATATTGGTTTGAAGATGCAATCTTCAAACATCGAGGTATTATAGCCGCCAGCCCTCCATATGCCATCGACTGGTCGCCTTCCGTAAATGATGCCACCAATCCAACTAATTTATCAGCTGGTATCTATAATTTATTGATTCGTGATGACCTGAATTGTGTATTTATGGACTCCATTATAATGGAGAACCCAACCGTATTTACTCCAGCCTGTATCAATAATGATGCTTATGTTCCAAATGTCTTCTCTCCCAATGGGGATGGCATCAATGACTTTTTTGAGCTTTTTTTAGCGAAACAAACTACTGTTCAACAAGTTATAAAAGTAGAAATTATTGACCGATGGGGTAACTTAGTTTATTTCTCAGAAAGCGAAATGCCTAAATGGGATGGTCTCACTTTAGAGGTAAAATGTCAAACCCTGCGGTTTTCTTGTATAGGATTCAATTGGAATTGAATGATGGTCAAATAGTTTTGTTACAAGGTAGTGTTAGTTTAGTTAGATGATTTCAATTTGGAATAATTTATTTTTGTACCTAATCAACTAAATAATCGTCTCAATAGTAATCAAAACTATTTTCCAGTTGAATAAGAGTAGAAATAGCGATATTTTGCAACTTTTTTGCTAGAAATTGACTGTATACTATAAAGGTGTGGTTTTCTGATTTGCCCTACTTTTAGATTTTACCTGCCTAACGAGCAGGCAGGCATTTATAATTTTACATTTTAGATTTACATAAATGAGTACGGAGACTAAAGAATCGCTCAATTTTATTGAGCAAATGATTGAGGAAGATATTGCAAATGGTAAAAATGGTGGGCGGGTGCTTACTCGATTCCCTCCTGAACCAAATGGTTATTTACATATTGGTCATACCAAAGCTTTATGTATAAGTTTTGAGACGGCACAGAAATATGGAGGCAAAACCAATCTCCGTTTTGATGACACCAACCCAACTACAGAGGAAACCCATTATGTAGAAGCTATCAAAAAAGATATTAAATGGTTAGGCTTTGAATGGGACGGTGAAGCTAAATTTGCTTCTGATTACTTTCCACAACTATACGCTTTTGCGGTGGATTTAATCAAAAAAGGATTGGCCTATGTGGATGATTTGACGCCAGAACAAATGGCTGAACAAAAAGGAACGCCTACTAAACCTGGTACCAACAGCCCTAATAGAGATAGAAGCATCGAGGAAAACTTAGACCTATTTGAGCGCATGAAAAAAGGCGAATATCCAGATGGTTCTATGGTTTTAAGAGCGAAGGTAGATATGGCTTCTCCAAATATGTTGATGCGAGACCCGATTATGTATCGTATCAAACATGCCCACCACCACCGAACTGGTGACGAATGGGTGATTTACCCAATGTATGACTTTACGCATGGTCAATCAGATTCTATTGAAGAAATCACACATTCTTTGTGTTCTTTAGAATTTATTCACCACCGTCCTTTATACAACTGGTTTATCGAAAAATTAGGCATCTTTCCTTCTGAACAAACGGAGTTTGCTCGGATGAATGTGACCTATATGATTACCAGTAAACGTCGATTACTAAAATTAGTGCAAGAAGGATTGGTGAGTGGCTGGGATGACCCTAGAATGCCGACTATCTCTGGGATGCGCCGAAGAGGTTTTCCCCCAATGGCTTTGAGAGCGTTTTGTGGTAAAGCAGGCGTTGCTAAGCGAGAAAACTTGATTGACGTTGGTTTATTAGAATTCTGTGTAAGACAAGAACTAAATAAGACAGCAAATCGGATGATGGCTGTTTTAGACCCTGTGAAAGTGGTGATTACCAATTATCCAGAAGATAAAACAGAGGATTTAATTCTTATCAATAATCCAGAAGACGAAAGTGCAGGTAGTCGAGTGCTTCCTTTTTCTAGAGAAATTTATATCGAAAGAGCAGACTTCAGAGAAGACCCGCCTTCGCCAAAGAAATTCTATAGACTAGGACCTGAACGAAATGTACGTTTGAAAGGGGCTTATATTATTCGAGGAGAGACTTTTGTCAAAGATGAAAATGGCGTGATTACGGAAATTCATGCAACGTACTTCCCAGACTCTAAGAGTGGAGAAGATACTTCTGGAGTGAAAGCAAAGGGCGTATTGCATTGGGTGTCTATTCCTCATGCGAAAGAAGTAGAAGTTCGAGAATATGACCGCTTATTCACTGACGAAACCCCTACTGGTCACGAAGACAAAGATTTCATGGAGTTTTTCAACCATGATTCTTTACATATAAAAACAGGGTATGCTGAACCGGGATTGGTGAAAGCTAAACCTGGTGATACCTTCCAATTCATGCGAATTGGCTATTTCTGTTGCGACCGTGATTCGACGGAAGATAAAATGGTCTTCAATCGAACGGTGACGCTGCGAGATGGTTGGAAAAAGAAGAAATAATTTCTTCAAAACCCAAATACAAAAAGGATACACTTTACCAAAAAGTGTATCCTTTTTTGATAGAGCTATTCCCCTCACCGTGCCGTAGGCTCAAAACATTGATACCTCCCTCAAACCACCGTGCCGTAGGCACGAAACATTGGTAAGGGTATCCCATATACATCTGCATATGTCCATAAAACAACAACTCTACAACCAACTCGTCCAACAGGTCAACCAACGCGTCACCAACGCCCAAAAAGCCATGCAAGCTGCCGAAGATTCCAAAAACAACCAAACAAAAAGTAGTGCAGGAGATAAGTTCGAGACAAGTAGAGCCATGATGCAAGGAGAAGAAGAACGCAATAAAATACAACTCGCCAAAGCCCTAGCGCTTCGACAACAATTAATGCAAATTGATATTTCTAAAACGAATGAAAAAATTACAGTCGGTAGCCTAGTATCTACCAATCAAGGCAATTATTTTTTGACAGTTGGTTTAGGGAAAATTGTATTGAATGATACGACTTATTTTGCTATTTCCTTAGCGTCTCCCATTGGACAGTTATTATTTGGAAAAGCAAAAAATGACGTAGCCAAATTTAGAGGAAAGCCTATTGAGATTAAAGATATAGAATAGTGTTTTCTGGATACTAGATACCGGTTCTCCTAGTGCCATCCAGTATCCAGCATCCAGTATCTAGCATCCAGTATCCAGCTTACCCTTTCGGCTGTAAAATCATCACCTTATCCGACACACTTTCTACTTTCTTTCGACTATAAAATACAGGGAAAAATTTATCCTTTGCCCAAATATCAAAAAGGTTATCGTAGAATTTATCGTCTGGATTGCCCGATTGACCAGGGCTATTCGTCCCTAAACAAGCATCCCAATCTACACAATCTACGATGATTCGGAAAGAACCACCACTTGGTTGATTGTCTCTGCCGCCTGTACTGCCCACCGTATATCCATTGCCTCCTCTTGGGGCTGGACCTACATCCAATTTCTTCCGCATCTCCCCATTAACGGCATTACTCATTGGATGCTTGAGGTAAATATGCTTGTACTTTTCCTGCCCGTATTGCCATTGCGCCATGTCATCGCCTAATTTTTTAGTAAGCACATTTACCGCTTTTTTCAAAGCGCCAATTAAAAAGTCATCTCTTCCTTGTATCGGGTCATTGCCAAATTTACTGTCAGGTAATACCAGCCAATCTATCACTTTTTTCAATTGCATAGAGTGATAAGGTTGTACTGCTTTTGGGACTAATAAATTGGTCATATTTTGCTTCAAGGCTCGTTCCCAAGCCACATAAATTCCTGCTTCAATAGAATTTTTAGACAATTGATAATCCGACCATTCCAACAATAGCGCCTGTGCTTTGGCTGTACGGTCATCTATAATTTCTAAATCTTTGAGCATCGGCACCAATTCTCTAGCTGGAATCGAGGTATAATCCGTTTGCAAAGCCGCCATGCTACTCAGTGTTTGTTGCTGTCCAGAATGGAGTACCTCCGCTACCCTATCGCCCCGATATGGGTCAGACCAACTAAAGCCAACTGCATCCTTATGAATATAATCATTGGGCGTTACATTCTCATTAGACGTCAAAAAAATACCACTTTCTGGATTGTAAATATTTGGCTTTGCAATGATGGGTAAATAACCATCCCACTCGTGACTACCATCACCTGGAATAGGAACCATTCCACTAAAATTTCGACGTACTGGAGCAATCCCAACTGCTTGCCATCCAATATTGCCCGCTTTATCTACCCAGACCATATTCTCCCCTGGGATGTTGCTATAATTACAAGCCTCTTTGAATTCCTCAAAGTTTTTCGCTTGGTCCATTCGCAAACTCGCCAAATATGGAGATCCACCAATTTCTAACCAACCACATCGCACCGCATAAGCTTTATTGTTAGCTTTGTCTTCAAAAACTACAGGGCCATGCCGAGTGTATTTATGGTCTACTTTATGCGATTTCTGCCCTTTCACTGGGATTTCATCCGCTATGGTGTGCATTGCTTCCCAACGACCTTTATATTTATATTCATTCGGATTTTTTGGATTGATGTCGTAAACATATAAATCTTCAGCATCGGTTCTATAAACGGTCAATCCCCATGCACCATATTGATTATGTCCGATAGAGATGCCCGGAATCTCTGGCTCGCCTCCACCAATCACATCCCAACCGGGTGCGACCAAATGCGACATATACCGTAAAGAAGGCGTTGATTGGGTACGGTGTGGGTCGTTTGCCATCATCGGATAGCCACTTTGGGTATGTTCACCCGAAACCACCCAATTATTACTTCCCCAAAAGGCTCTTTCTTCTTTGTCAATATATTGCCATTCTACTTCATCGACCGCTGCTAGATTTTTGTATTGTTCCCAATCGTTTCTTGCATCTGCGACCAAATCTTCTGGTTGGAAACGAACAGGTCTACGGTAAGCATTATAAATTTCTAAAATATCTTCCTTTAATAAACGACCATCAATCTTTGGGTCTAATTCTAGAATAGGGTCATTGGGATGAAACCAATTGAGTTCCTTTGTTTTTTCTACGCCCATCATCGCTACTTGTCGCCCTATTTTTAACTCATCTCCAATATTTCCTAATAAACCTTGGTGTCTAGAAATGACCACTTCAGGTGTCCATTTTTGTGGCTTAATCCCTAATAAACCAAACTCTACTGGTAATAATTTAGGGTTCTTTTTAGTCAGTTCGATGTATTTATTTACCCCTGCAACATAGGAGGTGATAATCAATTCTCCCCTATCGTGATAGTGATTCATTTCTGCTTTGATGTCGCCACGAAACTGAAATAATCGGGTACCAATGTCTCGCTTTAATTCTCTTTCGCCCAATATCTCGGCTACTGTTCCTGTCGATTGACGTCGCCAAATTTCAAACTGAAATAATCTATCTCGTGCCGCATTAAAACCTTGAGCAAAAAACAAATCTGCTTCGTTTTCGGCATAAATATGCGGAATGCCCCAATGGTCTACGATAATTTCGACGGGTGCTTTTAAGCCGTCTATTTGAAGGGTCTCTTTATTTGCTGCTTCTTGACTATTTGCACTGAATAATATTGCTAAAAAGAAGATGTTTGTTAGGAGTAGTTTTTTCATGATGTTTTGATTGATATTTAAATCTTATACTCAGCGAATATAAGTATTTTGCCACAAATAAACTAATATCTTAGTTCCTTCCCAATTTAGGATGGAGGTAGGTTTTAGAACTAGTAGCTCGGTAAATTCAAAATAAAAAAATAGGGAACAAGGCGGTATGCTGATGCTACCGCCTTGCCCTACTAATAGTCTATGTTAAAAAATAAATTTCCCTGTTTATTGTTTCGTATACACTAGATAGTCAGATAAAAAATTGATATTACAAAAAATATTATTGTAATTTAATATCAATCTAATATCTGTGTTCCTTCACTAAAATCATTCATCGTGTAATTGCCTTTTCCGTTATTCTTCTTTAAAGCAGGTGTTATTAAAAAATTGTTTGGAATTATTGGTTGTTTGTCATTGATTAATCTCCCAGCAATTCTCGGTTTGACTTTTTTCCATCCAGTAACTTCCTGTTAGGCAAAATAAATTAATAAAGTGGTCATTTTGAGGAAATATTTTTTTCCTAGACAAGGCATGAACCCGTACGGGTGAACCGCAAAGCGGATGGAAAGCCTACAGACATAGCACCGCTATGGCGAGCCTGCCTGCCGGCAGA